>CAUVLK010000239.1:0-4722 GCA_963552635.1 uncultured Lautropia sp.
GGCCCGGGCCCGGCCGCTCAGCGCTGGCTCAGCGGCAGCCGCAGGAAGATCTCCCAATCGGCCACGCGGTCCAGCGTGCGGGCCCCGGCACGCGGCCGCACGCCCACCAGCGTGTCGAAGCGGATCCGTGCCAGCTCGGGGTCGATCGGCGTGTCGCGCACCTGCTGCCGACGCCGTTCCTCGGTCCACTCGCCGTAGGCCAGGCTCACATGAGGTGCAAAGGCAGGTGGCCGGGTGTCCCAGGCCGGCCCCAGCACCCCGTGCAGCACCCGCACTTGCGCCGCCAGGGTCTGCCGCTCGGCCTGACTGGGGGCCATGCGCAGATGGAAGGCCCGAAAGAAATGCGGATCATGCCCCAGCCCCACCGTGTTCAGCGTCAGGGGCTGCAGACCCTCGTCGGCCGCCCCTGTCCGGCCGGGAACGGCCACGGCAGCCGCCAGTCGCGCCCGAGCGTCCGGCACATCCACACCCTCCGGCAGCGTGGACAGCGCCAGCGTCAGATGCGGCTCGAACACCGGACCTCCGTGCAGGGCCGCCAGCGCGCCGATCCAGCGCGAAAGCCGCTCGTGCCGCCCCGCTTCCGGCACCAGCCACCAGGCGCAGGGGATGCCCTCAAGCGTCATCGCCCACCATCCGCCGGATGCGGCGTCAGCCCATCCCAGACACCAGGGAAGGCAGCGGCCGCCGTGATGCCGGCAGGCTCACCGATGTCCAGGAAACGCCCCTGGGGAAAATAGACGCTGTTGACGTGCAGCCCCGCGCGGATGGCCGCCGAGATGACAGCACCCACCGGCCACTCGGGAGCCTTGCCGGCCGGGTCAGCCGCGATGCGGGCACGGGCCACCTCGGCCAGCCGCTCGCATTCCTCCCGCAGGAAGGCCGAGAAGCGCCCGTTCCAGACCGCGAACATCCAGCAGGTGTAGTGTTCGGGCCGATTTGGCCGCTCTTCCTTGGTCTCCAGCCCCAGCACGCGGCCGCTCGCCTCATCCAGGGTAATCACGTCACCCGGCTCACGGGCAGTGGCGTCGAACAGCCCCAGCACCACGTCGGCACCGGTCTCGGCCTGGCGCGCCAGCAGCGGCGTGAACGAATCCACCGGGTCGATCAGGATGTCGGGAAAGCCGAACACCACGTCAGCATCCCCAATGAAAGGCACGGCCTGCGACAGCGAGAACGGCGGCCCCCAGGGCAGACGTGCCTGCAGATAGGCAAAGTCCATGCCCAGCCGGCTGCCGTCGCCATAGTAGTCGGCAATGTCGCCCTTGCCCGGGCGGGTGATGAAGAACACCTGCTGCGCGCCGGCCAGCCGCATCCGCTCCAGCAGGTACTGCGACACCGGCTTGGGCTTGCGGTCGGCCCCTTCGCTGGCGTGCTGGAAGCCCACCGGCACCAGCTCCTTGCTGAAGGGCAACGGCGCCAGCCGCGTGCCACGTCCGGCCGCCGGGATCAGCCCCACCAGCCGCCTCGCCGCTTTTCCGACGCCTGTCTCACCCGCTGTGGCGAGGGGACCGCGGACTGCATCCTGACATGTTTCCATTTCGATACACGAGACTTTCTGTTGATACAAAGGACAAACAAAAGACGGACAATGAGATACCGGACCGATCAGGGGCCAGTTCGTGACCACTCGTCCGTCCGGAGATGGATCGAACGATGTTTTCCAGAAGAATCATGCCTCACGGGTTTCCTCCTTCCCGGAGAGCAATCCTCGGGGCACCGTCGGCACCCTGAAACATCGTCGCAACGTCTATTTGCGTGCAGCAATCATGTGGTCCCCTGTCACAAACCCGCGTCGTCTGCCGGCCTTCGCCGCCCGCCGGGCACAGTTTACCGGACGACCGATCCTCGCCCTCTCGATGGCGGCGCTGCTGACGTTCCCTGCCCTGGCCCAGGCCAGCAACGAGATGTCCGGCGGCATCTGCCGCAAGGCCTCGGAGTCCTTCCTGGATCAGGCCCAGGGTGGCATCCAGACCCACATGGCGCAGATTCGCACCCGCCAGAAGCAGCTGGCGCGTGCCAGCAGCCGCGATGTCCCCCGCTTTCACAACCAGCTGCAGCTCTCCGACAAGATCAGCGGCAACATCCCGCTGGCCACGCGCGGCCTGCAGCCCGGCACGGCCCGCCTGCTCAACAGCGCACCGGGCAAGACCAATGTCTACGTGCGCGGCACGCTCTACAGCATCAACAACAGCAGCGGCCTGGGGCTGACCACGCCGGGCACCATCGTCGGCAGCGACCAGCAGGTCAACGAGGAAGTGGCCATCGGCTTCGCCGCGGGGCGCATTGCCACCCGCAAGGCCTCCGGCACCGTCCTGTCGGCCTACATGTCCCTGCAGCCGATGCGCGCCGTGATGCTCGACATGAGCGTCTCGCTGGGCATGCATCGGGCTCGACGCGACTTTCTGCAGTCCTATGCCGGCACCGGCTTGGGCGTCTCGGGCATGTCGCAGGCCATCAGCCTGGAGCTGAACCGCCAGCCGGAGACCTTCCATGGCTGGAGCTTCTCTCCCTACAGCCGTTACGATCTGGTGGCCACGCAACTGGATGCCACCCAGCTGAACGGTCGTGGCGCGCACAGCAATCGCTCGCTGTCCAGCCTGTCGCTGGGCAGCGTACTGGAAACCGACTGGTTCGGCACCTTCGGGCCGATACAACCCCGGCTGCAGGTGGAAGTGCGCCATCAGGTCACCGACGGCAACAGTACCGTCAAGCAGCGCTACAAGACGCACGGCATCATCGGCCTGGGCCTCACCTCGCGGCTGTCACGCGAGATGGCCACCTTCGCCGAGAGCCGCTATGCGGCCGAATCGGGCAGTGCCTCGCCCGAAAGCCTGCTGATGCTGGGCGTGCGGCTCTTCTTCTAGATCTGGGGTCCTGCAATCCGGACCCCGCAACAGGTGCGTGCAGCCTTCAGCCGGCACACATCCGACCAGCCGGCACGCCGCCTGAGCGCGGCGCCCGCCCCCTCACTCCCCGCCCGCGATGTCGGCCACGCTGCCCGGCGCCGGGGCGGGCGAGGGAATCTGCTGCGAGGAGATGTCGAACACCTTGCGCAGGTACTGCAGGTAGTCGTGGTCGGTCACCATGTTCTTGCCCGGATCGTCGGACAGCTTGGCCACCGGCTGGCCATTGCAACCCACCATCTTGATGACGATGGCCAGCGGCTTGTAGCCCAGGTCGTTGGTGAGGTTGGTGCCGATACCGAAGCGCACCACCACCCGCTCGTGAAAGCGCCGGTACAGCGCCTTCATCAGGTCGAAGGTGAGCGAATCGGAGAACACCAGCGTCTTGGAGGCCGGATCGACCCGGTTGGCCGCGTAGTGCCGGATCAGGCGCTCGCCCCACTCGAACGGATCGCCCGAATCGTGCCGTGCGCCGTCGAAGAGCTTGCAGAAGTACATGTCGAAGTCGCGCAGGAACGCATCCAGCCCGTACACGTCCGACAGCGCGATGCCCAGGTCGCCGCGGTACTCGCGCGCCCAGGTCTCGAAGGCGAAGATCTGCGAATCACGCAGCCGCGGCCCCAGCGCCTGGCAGGCCTGCAGGTACTCGTGCGCCATCGTGCCCAGCGGCCGCAACCCGTAGCGCATCGCCAGCATCACGTTCGACGTGCCGGTCAGCACATCGCCCAGCCGCTCCTTGCAGACCTGCAGCACCTCCTCCTGCCAGCGCGCCGAGAAGCGCCGGCGCGTGCCGTAGTCGGCAATGCGGATGCCCTCCATCTCCGGATCGTCCACGATGGTGGCGATCTTCTCGTCCAGCCGCCGGCGTCCCTCGTCGTAGTCCGGGTTGGGCGCCAGCCGCCGGAAGTACAGCTCGTTGACAATGGCCAGCACCGGGATCTCGAAGAGGATGGTGTGCAGCCACGGCCCCTTGATGACGATATCGATCTCGCCGTTGCCCTGCGGCGCCGGCGCAACCGAGATGTACTTGCGATTCATCTGGAAAAGACCGAGAAAGTCGATGAAATCGCTCTTCAGGAAGCGGAACTGCCGCAGGTAGTCCAGCTCCTCGTCGGTGAAGCGCAGCGAGCACAGCGCCTCGATCTCGCGCTGGATGTCGTCGATGAGCGGCACCAGGTCCACGCCCTCGTTGCGGCACTTGAAGCGGTACTCCACCTGCGCCCCGGGGAAGTGATGCAGCACCACCTGCATCATCGTGAACTTGTACAGGTCGGTATCAAGTAAAGAGGCAATGATCATCGACTTTTCCATGAATTCAGGATCGCCAGACCGGCATGCAAGAGGATAAAATACTGCCCTCTTCTATCATCTCATACCTGTCACGCTGCAATGGCCCACATCGTGCTCGATAATTGCATCCGCTGCAAATACACCGACTGCGTCGATGTATGCCCGGTGGACTGCTTCCGGGAAGGTCCCAACATGCTCGTCATCGATCCCGACGAGTGTATCGACTGTGCCGTCTGCGTGCCGGAATGCCCTGCAGAAGCCATTGTCGCCGAGGAAGACGTGCCTGGCGATCAGGAAAACTTCATCGCCATCAACGCCGAGAAGGCGCCCAACTGGCCGGCCATCACCCGCAGCAAGTCGCCGCTCGAAGACGCCGACGAGTGGAACGGCACCCCCAACAAGCTGCAGTACCTGGAAGGCTGAACCTGCCGGCGGCCCCTCCGCCCGCCCTGCTACGCTCTTCCGAATGCCCATCCGGCCGACGCTCTTTCGCCTCCTCCCGTCCTATCAATATATCTGAGATTGGGTA
>CAUVLK010000240.1:0-4715 GCA_963552635.1 uncultured Lautropia sp.
GTGGGATTGTGCTCACTTGGGGAGGGCTCAACGGTGCTTGAAGCTGGCGGGACGTTTTTCGAGGAAGGCACGCATGCCTTCTTTCTGGTCCTCGGTGGCAAAGAGGCCGTGAAAGAGCCGCCGCTCGAAGCGCAGACCTTCTGCGAGGGGCGCCTCAAAGGCACGCTGGACGGATTCCTTGAGGGCGATGACGGCCATGAGGGGCATGGCGGCGATCTCAGCGGCGACCTGGAGAGCAGTTGGAAGCGTTTCTTCGGCGGGAACGACACGTGAAACCAGGCCAGCCCGTTCCGCTTCGCGGGCATCAATGAGACGGCCGGTGAGCATCCAGTCCATGGCCTTGGCCTTGCCGACGGCGCGCGGCAGGCGCTGGGTACCGCCGGCTCCCGGCATGATGCCGAGCTTGATCTCGGGCTGTGCAAAGCGGGCGCTGTCGGCGGCAATGATCAGATCGCACATCATGGCCAGCTCACAGCCGCCCCCCAGGGCGACGCCTTCGACGGCTGCGATGATGGGTTTGCGGATACGGGTGATGGTTTCCCAGTTGCGGGTGATGAAGTCGTTGCCGTAGGCATCCACGAAGTCGTAGTCGCTCATGGCAGCGATGTCGGCGCCGGCGGCAAAGGCGCGGGCACTCCCTGTCAGGACGATGGCACCGATGTCGGGATTCCGGTCGAACGTCAGCAATGCGTCGCCGAGCTGGTCCATCAGGGCGTCGTTCAGGGCGTTGAGCTGCTTGGGACGATCGAGCCGGATGAGCCCCACGCGGCCATGGGTCTCGGTCTGGATGCAAGCGGTCTCGAGCTGCGACTGGCTCATGGTGTCTCCTGGTCGGGATGTCGTCGTTGATGGATAAGCATAGCGCAGGCTTCCTGCCGTACAGGCCCATCGCGGATACTGCACCAGCCGATATAGGGAACAACCCTCCCTGGAGGTTACCCGGGCCATGCCGAGCTGCCGCATGAGCGGCGTTGACAACGGCGTTCCGGATGATGGTTGCCTGCGTTTTGGGGGCTCGGCGAAAATGGTTCCGCCGCGCCAGCCAACAGTCGCGAAGCCGGAAGGATGGGGGAGCACGTTTCAGACACGTGTGCGGCCCGATCCATGACCGTCTGGTGTGCGAGCGGGCCGCTGCATGACCCTGTCGTCAGCGTGGTCGTTGAATGGGGGGCGTTTGGATCAGATGATCTCAGGAAGGATGAAGATGGCAGTGGAAGACGTTCATTATTCGATTTTCCCGGTGGATCCGGGCGCGCATCTGTTCGAGGTGTCGGTATGGGTGGCCAGGCCGGACCCGTCGGGGCAGCGACTGTCCTTGCCGGTCTGGATTCCGGGCAGCTATCTGGTCCGGGAGTTTGCGCGACATCTGGACAGTGTTTCCGCGCGTGCTTGTCGACGTCCGCCCAAGGCGTTCCACGGTGAGTCTGCTGCTGGAGCGCAGGCCTCTGTGGCTGCAAGATCGACGAAGCGCCCTGCTGCCAGGGTCTCTGCTTCGGACGACGCAGGCTCGATGGCGATCGGTATCCGGAAGATCGACAAGAACACCTGGCTCTGTGATGCGCTGCCGGATGCGGGGCTGGGTCTGATGGTTCGTTATCAGGTCTATGCGTGGGATCTGTCCGTGCGGGCAGCGCATCTGGATACGACGCATGGGTTCTTCAATGGCAGCAGCGTGTTCCTGTATGTAGAGGGGCAGGAAGACAGGCCATGTTCGGTGGACATTCTGCCGCCCAACGGAGAGGCCTTTGCACACTGGAAAGTGGCAACGACGCTGCCACGCCCCGAGACGTCTGCGGGTGGTTCGAGAAGCGCCAAAGGCTCCGCTGACGCCCTGTACCAGTTCGGACGCTTCCGGGCACCGGACTATGACGCACTGATCGATCACCCGGTGGAGATGGGGGACTTCCAGCTTGCGCATTTCGATGCAGGCGGCTGTCGGCACGAGATCGTGGTCACGGGACGGGCCTCGGTGGACTTCGAGCGGCTGATACGCGACCTGAAGCCGATCTGCGAGACGGAGATCGCGATGTTTGACCCCGTGAGCAGGAAAGCGCCCGTCCAGCGCTATCTGTTCCTGGTGATGGCGGTGGGTGATGGTTATGGCGGTCTGGAGCATCGGGCCAGCACGGCCCTGATCTGCTCACGCGATGACCTGCCCTGGCCCGGCATGCGAGGTACGCCGTCCGGCTACCAGACTTTCCTGGGACTGGCGAGCCACGAGTACTTCCACACCTGGCATGTGAAGCGGATCAAGCCGGCCCGCTTCGCCCCCTACGATCTGGACCGCGAGGTATATACCGAGCTGCTGTGGGTATTCGAGGGCTTCACGTCGTATTACGACGATCTGACGCTGGTCCGCTCGGGGGCCATCGACGAGGCCGCCTATCTGAAGCTGTTGGCACAGGCGATGCAGCGTGTGGCATCGAACCCGGGACGCAGACTGCAGAGTGTGGCGGAATCCAGCTTCGATGCATGGATCAAGTATTACCGCCCGGACGAGAATACGCAGAACGCGGTGTCCAGCTATTACGTGAAGGGATCACTGGTGGCGCTCTGTCTGGATCTGATGATCCGGGAGAGGACCCAGGGCCAGCGTTCGCTGGACGATATGATGCGGCTGCTGTGGCAACGGTATGGGCGGGGCTTCTATGACACCGATACGCAACGGACCGGATCAGGGACAAGGAAACCCGCCGGAGTGAAAGGCCCTGCGGGACGCTCCCGATCCGTGGCAACGAAGACGGCGGCCCATGCCGCACACCGCACGGTGGAAGAAACTGTCAGCCCGGATACCGCTCTGGATGTTGTTCAGAAAGGCACCACAGGGCGAGGCGTGGGCGAAGCTGACATGCCGACCCTCATTCAGGAGGCGACAGGGCTGGACCTGCGACGGCAGATCCGTGCCTGGGCCTATGGAACGGAAGAGCTTCCCCTGGCTCGGCTGCTGAAACCCATGGGATTGGCCGTCGTCACGGAGCGTCCGGAGGATGTGCGGGTATCGCTGGGGATGCGTACGGGCATGCGTGATGGCGAACTGACGATCCTGACCGCGGAACGGGATGGACCGGCCGCCGCTGCTGGCCTGTCAGCCGGCGACCGCCTGGTGGCGGTGGATGGATTGCGTTGCACGGAAGCCCGACTGAAGACGCTGCTGGCGCGCAAGGCGCCTGGCGAGACCGTGCTGGTGGCGGCCTTCCGGCGCGACGAGCTGCTGATGGCGACCGTGGAGCTGGTCGAGGCACCGGGGACGATCCGGCTGGAAGCCCAACCCGGAGCCCATGCCATGCGGGCAGCCTGGCTGGGCGCTGTGCAGAAACGGGGCGGCAACAAGGACCGCGCCCGCCCGTCGCGGCGCACATCCCGCACAGTCAGTGGCAAGACGCGGGTGAAGACCAAAAAGTGACGCTTCTGAGGCCCCGGCGACTTACCGGGGGCTTTCTTCTCAGCTCGCCAGCCAGCCGGCGAGTTCCTGACCAGGGTCAGGGGCCCGCATCAGGGCCTCACCGATGAGGAAGGCGTGAATGCCGCCGGCACGCAGCTGGCGGATGTCCTGGGCACCGAAGATGCCGCTCTCGGAAACCGTGACCCGGTCGGCAGGCAGGCGATCCTGCAGGTCCAGGGTCGTATCCAGGCTGACGTGGAAGTCGTGCAGGTTGCGGTTGTTGATGCCGATGAGGGGCGTGTCGAGCTTCAGGGCACGATCGAGTTCGGCGGCATCATGAACCTCGACAAGAACATCGAGGTGATTCTCGCGCGCGCAGGCAGCGAGCTCCGCCATCTGGGCATCGGCCAGTGCGGCGACGATGAGCAGGATGCAGTCGGCACCAATGGCGGTGGCTTCAAGGACCTGCCAGGGGTCGATGGTGAAGTCCTTGCGCAGCACCGGCAGGGAGACGGCGGCACGTGCCTGGCGCAGGAAGTCGTCGTGGCCCTGGAAGTACTGCTGATCCGTCAGCACCGACAAGCAGGTGGCCCCACCCTTTTCATAGCTGCGCGCAAACGCCACGGGATCGAAGTCGGGACGGATGACGCCCTTGCTGGGGCTGGCCTTCTTGACCTCGGCGATGACGGCAGGAGGCGCCTTCAGATCGGCAGCGGCCTGGGCGACCTTGGCCTGGATGGCCCTGGCAAAGCCGCGCGGTGGATCTTCAGCAAGGCGCTCGGCGGCCTGACGCTGCAGGGCGGCTTCGCCGATAGTGGCACGGGCATGGGTGATTTCCGTGCGCTTGGTCTGGAGGATCTTCTCCAGAATGGTGGGAATCTTCGGGGTGGTCATGTGATCAGGCCAGGGATTGCGTGACGCGGACGAATTCATCGAGCTTGCGGCGGGCAGCACCGGAAGCCAGGGTCTGTTGAGCCAGACGGATGCCATCGGCGATGGAGTCGGACACGCCACAGCAATAAAGGGCCGCACCGGCGTTGAGCGCGACGATGTCGCGTGCCGGGCCGGGCTGATCATCCAGGACGCTCAGCAGCATGTCGCGCGACTGTTCGCGGTTCTCGACACGAAGCTGGCGGTTGGAGGCCATGGTGAAACCGAAGTCCTCGGGGTGGATGCTGTATTCGCGGATCTGACCATCACGCAGCTCACCCACCAGGGTTTCGGCCCCCAGCGAGATCTCGTCCATGCCATCCATACCGTGAACGGCCAGCACCCGTTCGGCCCCCAACTGCTTCATGACGCGCACGAAGATGCCCACGAGGTCGGGATGGAA
>CAUVLK010000241.1:0-4708 GCA_963552635.1 uncultured Lautropia sp.
ACCACAACCCGGCATACGCCCTGCGGCGTTGTGTCTGGAGTTCATACGTGTTCTCTTACGATCTAATCGTACCCAAAACCGTGCATGGGTCCCTGTAAATCACCCAATTAGGTTAAAGAAGGTTAAGAAACAGCGGTTTCTGCACTTTTTTGCTGGAAAGTACTTGCAAGGTCCAAAACCACGGGGTAATATCCTGTTCATCGATCGCTTGGGGGTATAGCTCAGCTGGGAGAGCGCTTGCATGGCATGCAAGAGGTCAGCGGTTCGATCCCGCTTACCTCCACCATCTTTCCTGATCGATCAAGATCTCCGGAAGTTCCGGAGATTTTTGATGGAGAAGGGGTGGTAACAGTCGATAAGGTCTTCAGAAGGTTTTGAGTTTTTCTGAAAGACTTGAAAGTAAAGATTTTCAGTATACAATGCAGTGCTTCGGTGCTGATGAGTACTGAAGCAGTTCTTGAAGTCCCGTTCGTCTAGAGGCCTAGGACATCACCCTTTCACGGTGAGTACAGGGGTTCGAATCCCCTACGGGACGCCATCTCTCGGTAGCTGGTTCATCTGGCTGCTGTCTCTGCAGTAAATCCCCTCTTTCACCATTTTCCCTGCATAAGCTTTTGCTTGGCTTTGCGATTTTGTTCGCGCAGGTCGGCTTGGCTGTTGCAACGTCTCTTTGCGTCTCCTTCCTTGGAGCGCGGCCTGTGGTTGCCTGGCGTGTGTTGTTGCGTCTGCCTGGGCGTTTACTGGCTGTTGGCTGCCAGTCGTTTACAGAGCGTTCAATGAACAAGGAAGCTGCTTCACGAAGAGGATAGCGGCTTCATGCACAGTGTGGTGTCGCGAAGACAGAGGTGTCACAAACAAGGACTGAGGCTTCATGAAGAGAGAAGCTTCGTGACCGAAGGGGCTTGTGACTGAAGAAGCTTTGCCGTGTTCGCCGTGGAAGAGGAAATATATGGGCAAAAAAAATCCCGCCGAAGCGGGAGTTTTCCTGGCGGGTTTACCGCCTCAGGCCGCGTTGCAAGGCATTTGCGACCTGATGAATTGGTGCCCAGAAGAGGACTCGAACCTCCACACCGTTGCCGGCGCTAGGACCTGAACCTAGTGCGTCTACCAATTCCGCCATCTGGGCCAATCAATAAAGTGGTATTGTAAGTACTTTCGTAGGCTTGTCAAATCGATGACAGAAAAAAATTTGGATCCCCCCAGCCGACAGGCCATCCTGGATACGCTGGCCGAGGAAGGCGCACCGCTTTCCATTGATCAGCTGATCGAGCGCATGCGGGTGCCTGAAGGGGCCCTGGTGGGAATGCGGCGGCGTGTCGCTGCCATGCAACGTGACGGTCAGATCCTGGCCGGGCGCAAGGGCGCCCTGATGCTGGTCAGTCGCATCGACCTCATTCCCGGCCGCGTGTCGGGGCATCGAGACGGCTTCGGTTTCATGCTGCCTGACGATGGCAGCGCCGACATCTTCCTGCCGCCGCGCGAGATGGCCAAGGTCATGCACGGCGACCGGGTGCTGGTGCGCCGCGTGGGGACCGACAATCGGGGGCGGCCGGAAGGCAAGGTCGTCGAGGTGACGCAGCACAACAACCGGCCCGTGGTGGGCCGCCTGGTGCAGGAACGGGGTGTGCTGATCCTGGCCCCCGAAGATCAGCGCATCAAGCACGACATCCTGATCGAGGCGGGGGGCGCCCAGGGCGCGAAGCCCGGGCAGGTGGTGTCGGTCGAGATCACCACGCCGCCGGGCTGGAACACGCCGCCCATCGGCCGCGTGATTGAGGTGCTGGGCAACATGGACGATGCGGGCATGGAGATCGAGATCGCCGTGCGCAAGTTCGATGTGCCGCATCGCTTCAATGATGCCGTGCTGGCCGAGGCCAGGGCACTGCCCGACAGCCTGCGGCCGGCCGACTACCGCAATCGCGTGGACCTGCGTGACGTGCCGCTGGTGACGATCGACGGCGAGGATGCCCGCGACTTCGACGATGCCGTCTACTGCGAGCCCGTGACGGAAGCAAAGACCGGCAAGCCCCGCGGCTGGCGGCTGCTGGTGGCCATTGCCGATGTCAGTCACTATGTACGCCCGGGCAGCGCGCTGGATGCCGAGGCCCAGGTGCGCACCACCTCGGTGTATTTCCCGCGCCGGGTCATCCCCATGCTGCCCGAGAAGCTCTCCAACGGGCTGTGCTCGATCAACCCGGAGGTGGACCGGCTGGTGCTGGTGGCCGACATGGTGATCGACACTGACGGCGAGGTGATTGCCTATCAGTTCTATCCGGCCGTCATGTATTCGGCGGCGCGGCTGACCTACAACGAAGTCTGGGGCATCCTGACCGGTGAGGACGTGACCGCCATCGAGCGCCGAAAATCGGTGCTGCCGCAGATCTACGACCTGCATGCGCTCTACCAGGCGCTGGAGGCTGCACGCCAGAAGCGGGGTGCCATCGAGTTCGAGACGCCCGAGACCAAGATGCTCTGCGACGAGCAGGGGCGCATCACGGAGATCGTTGCCCAGAGTCGCAACGATGCCCACAAGCTGATCGAGGAATGCATGCTGGCCGCCAACACCTGTGCGGCCGACTTCCTGGAGAGCAACAAGCATCCGGCGCTGTATCGGGTGCATGAAGGCCCCAGCCCCGACCGGCTGGCCAAGCTGCGCGAGTTCCTGGCGGGTACCGGCCTTCGGCTGGGCAACGCTCAGGTCGAAGCGCGCGAGAAGCGCGGCCCGCGCCCGCAGGACTACCAGGTGCTGTCGCAGCAGATCCAGGGGCGACCCGATGCGGCACTCCTGCAGACGATGATGCTGCGGTCGATGCAAGCCGCCGTCTACACGCCCGACAACCAGGGGCACTTCGGCCTGGCCTATGACGCCTACGCGCACTTCACATCGCCCATTCGGCGCTACCCGGACCTGCTGAACCACCGTGCCATCAAGGCGCTGCTGGAGAATCGTCGCTACCTGCCGGTCATCGAGGCCGATGCAGGCAAGCCGAACGACGAAGTGTTCGAGACGGAAGGGGCGCAGGCCAAGGTGGCCGCACTGGCCATCGAGGGGGAGGCTGCAGCGGGGCGTCCGGCCACGCGCAGCACCCGAAGCCGTTCGCAGACGTCGCGCCGCCAGAAGGCTGCGCAGGCGCAGGCCGAATCCCATGCCGTGTGGGAGCGGCTGGGCACCCTCTGCTCGGCCAACGAGCGCCGGGCCGATGAGGCCAGCCGCGACGTGCAGGCGTGGCTCAAGTGCGTCTACATGCGTGATCGCATCGGTGACCGTTACCGAGGCCACATTACAGGCGTGGCGCCCTTTGGCGTGTTCGTCACGCTCGACGACCTGTATGTCGAGGGCATGGTGCACGTCTCCGAGCTGGGCAGTGAATACTTCCGCTACGACGAGGCCGGGCAGGTGCTGATCGGCGAGCGTACCGGTCGCCGCTACGCGCTCACCGATGAGGTGGAAGTGCAGGTGATGGCCGTCAATCTGGAGGCGCGTCGCATCGACTTCCGGCTGGTCGAGGATATTGGACGTGGCAATGCGCGCGCTGAAGGCCGTGGACAGCGCAGTGACGATTCCGGCGGGCGCCGTGATTCCGATAGCCGGCTGTCTGCGGGCAGACGCCGCAGCAAGGCGCCCACGCAGGCGCTCCTGACGGCGCCAGCCAAGGTGGCGGCCAAGGGCGTTGCCGGCGTGGAAGAAAAGGCTGCATCGCGCAGCCGCGCCAGCAGCCGGACGGGCCGAAGTGCAGCACGCACCCCGGCTGCCGCCGTGCGCCGCCGTCGCAGCAGCAAGGCCGGCGGCTGAGGCTGGCGGCTGAGGCCAGCCCGCACCATGACGATCTGAGGTTGCTCCGCTTGGCTACCTGTCGGGTGCGGTCTCAGTGCCCGTACAGGAGACCCGATTCGCCGGCGTGCACGGAGTGGTCGTTGATCCGCCCTGGCGGTGGCTCATGCCAGTTGCGCCCGGGCATGGATGTACCATCCCGGGCAATCTCATTCCTTTCTGTTCCAGTCCCATCATGCTGCTCTACGGCTTTCATGCGGTGATGGCGCGTCTGCGCCAGGCACCGGCCAGTTTCAAGTCGCTTTATGTCGACCGGCACCGTGACGACAACCGGGTGCGAGACCTGCTGAAGCTGGCGCAGCAGCAGGCCGTGCAGGTGACGCGTGTGGAGGCCGGGCGGCTGGACCGGATGGCGGGGGGCAAGCGCCACCAGGGCGTGGTGGCACAGGGGGAGACGCAGACCATCAGTACTGATCTGCCCACGCTGCTGTCGGATCTGGAAGGGCGCGAGCGGCCGCCGTTCCTGCTGCTGCTGGACGGCGTGACTGATCCGCGCAATCTGGGGGCCTGTCTGCGCAGTGCCGATGGGGCCGGGGTGGATGCCGTGATTGCGCCGAAGGACCATGCGGCGCCGCTGACCGACGTGGCGATGCACACGGCCAGCGGTGCGGGTGAGTCGGTGCCCTACATTCTGGTGACGAACCTGGTGCGCACGGTGGAGCAGCTGCAGGACGCAGGCTTTCGGGTCTACGGCCTGGCCGACGAGGCCGATGCCGATCTGTACCGTACCGATTTCGCGGGGCCGGTGGCCATCGTGATGGGAGCCGAGGACAAGGGCCTGCGCCGTCTGGTCAGGGAGCAGTGCGATGCACTGGTTTCCATCCCGATGATGGGTTCGGTGTCCAGCCTGAATGTCTCGGTGGCCACCGGCGTGGT
>CAUVLK010000242.1:0-4705 GCA_963552635.1 uncultured Lautropia sp.
CCAGCATAATGACCGGACCCCGACCCCAACGCCGCGCGGTAAACATCATCACGGCTCCGGTCATGCCCCCAGTCCGTAGTACATTCAACACACTTTTCAACCTTTCGGTACGCTCGGCGAACCGGGGCTGAAAGGGCCGGGCGTCCGAGCAGGTCTTCCGGTCAGAACCACGAGACCTGTTCCGGGTGTGTTGCGTTGCCGTCCCTTCGTGCCGCCCGGGCGCGCAAGGAGAGGCACATGCCACGTCACGTCCCGGATCATTTCTTCGGCCATCCCCGGCCGCTGTCCACGCTCTTTCACATCGAGCTGTGGGAGCGTTTCTCCTATTACGGGATGCAGAGCATCCTGCTCATCTATCTCTACTATGAGGTTACCCGGGGAGGGCTGGGCATCGATCAGGGGCTGGCGGGCGGCATCGTCGGCATCTACGGGGGCAGCGTCTATCTGGCCACCATTCTGGGCGGCTGGCTGGCCGACCGGGTGCTGGGAGCCGAGCGCACGCTGTTCTATTCCGGCATCGTGGTGATGCTGGGGCACATTGCGCTGGCGCTGCTGCCGGGCATCTCCGGGCTGGTGGTGGGTCTGGTGTGCATCGCGCTGGGCAGTGGCGGGGTGAAGTCCTCGGCCAGTTCCATGGTGGGGGCGCTCTATGAGGATCCGCAGTGGCATGCGCTGCGTGATGCGGGCTTTTCCATCTTCTATCTGGCCGTGAACATCGGCGGCTTCTTCGGGCCGCTGCTCACCGGCGTGCTGCAGAGCGAGCTGGGCTTCCACTACGGCTTCGGTGCTGCGGCGCTGGGCATGGCCTTCGGGCTGTGGCGCTATGCGCGCGGTCGGGCGGCGCTGCCGAAGCTGCCGGTGCCCAATCCGCTGTCACCCGCGCAGCGCGTGCGCGTGCAGCTTGCCGCGGTTGCCGTGATCGCGGTGGTCGGTGCGCTCTTCGGGGCGAGGGTCATCCACCCGGGCAATTTCTCGTCGGTGGTGCTGGGCATCAACATCGTGGCGGTGCTGGGCTACTTCGGGCGCATGTTGCTGGGGCCCAGTTTCTCGGCCAGCGAGAAGCGGCACGTGCTGGCCTATGTACCGCTTTTCCTGGCGGCCTGCGTGTTCTGGATGCTGTGGTTCCAGGTGTTCACGTCGGTGGTGGTGTACTTTGACGAGACGGTGGTGCGCCGCATCGGGGACTGGGAGGCCCCCGTGTCCTGGTCGGCTTCGGCCCAGAGCATGTGGGTGATCATCCTGGCGGGCACGATGGCCACGCTGTGGACGAAGCTGGGCGACAGGCAGCCCCGCACGCCGATGAAGTTCGTGCTGTCGCTCTTCGTGCTGGCGGCGGGCTACTATTGCTTCGTGCCTTACATCAAGGCGGGTGAGCCGATGTCGATGCTGGTGTTCGTGGGCGTGCTCTTTCTCATCACGGTGGCCGAGCTGCTCATTTCGCCCATCGCCATCTCGCTGGCCACCAAGATCGCGCCGGCCTCGTTCAGAACGCAGATGGTGGCGGTGAACTTCCTGTCCCTGTCGCTGGGCTTCACGGCAGGGGGCGTGCTGTTCGACGCCCACTACAACAAGGAAGCCGCCGCAGACTTCTATATCGAACTGACGGTGATCAGCCTGGTGTGCGCGGTCGCGCTGCTGGTGCTGGTGCCGGTGCTCAACCGCATGCTGAAGGACGTGGATTGAGGGGGCGATGCCTCCGCCCGGGCAGGCCGCCCTGAAGGGTACGGCCTGCCGGCTCCTGCGGTCAGTCTGCCATGGCAGACTGCTGCAGGCTTCACCCGTCTTCTCCGGTTATTTAGAATCTTTTTTTCGTCATGAACGCTGTCTCTTCTTCCTCCGCCCTGCAGGGCCCCGTCCAACGTCTGGCCGCGCTGCGCCAGGCCATGCAGAAACAGGGCATCGATGCCTGGATCATCCCGTCGGCCGATCCGCACCTCTCTGAATACCTGCCCGAGCACTGGCAGGGCCGGCGCTGGGTGTCGGGCTTCACGGGATCGGTGGGCACGCTGGTGGTCACGGCCTCCACAGCCGACCTGTGGGCGGACAGCCGCTACTGGGAGCAGGCCACGGCGCAGCTGGCCGGCACCGGCATCCAGCTGCAGAAGCTGGGCCGGGGACGCACGCACGTGGAAGCCCTGGCCGAGGCACTGGGGCAGGGCGCCGTGGTGGGCGTCGCGCCCGACATGCTGTCGCGCGCGGCCAAGCGCCAGCTGGAGCAGGCCTTCGTGGCCAAGGGCATCCAGCTGCGGGCCGATACGGACCTTCTGGCCGGTATCTGGACGGAGCGCCCCGCGTTGCCGGCCGAGCCGGTGGTGGTGCATCCGGCAGAATTCGTGTCGGAATCTGCCGCCGAGAAGCTGGCTCGCGTGCGCGCCGCCATGCAGGAAAAGGGCGCGGCCCATCACCTGATCTCGTCGCTGGACGACATCGCCTGGCTTACCAACCTGCGCGGCAACGATGTCTCCTACAACCCGGTTTTCCTGGCGCACCTGCTCATCGGGGCGTCCAGCGCCACGCTGTACGTGGACGACTCGCGCCTGACGGCACCTGCGCGTGAGGCGCTGGCGGCGGCCGGCATTTCGGTGGCGCCCTACGAGAAGGCAGCAGACGACATCGCCCGGTTGTCCGACAGCCTGCTGGTGGATCCGGCCAAGGTGGCCGCCAGCACGCTGCAATCGCTCAAGGGCACCGTGCCGGTCATCGAGTCGGTCAACCCCAGCACGCTCTTCAAGTCCGTCAAGTCGCCGGCCGACGTGGCCCACACCCGTGAGGCGATGATCGAGGACGGCGTGGCGCTCTGCCATTTCTTTGCCGATTTCGAGGCCCGCCTGGCCCGGGGCGAAGTGCTCAACGAACTGGACATCGACCGGATGTTGCTGGAATTCCGCAGCCAGCGCCCGAATTTCGTTTCGCCCAGCTTTGGCACCATTGCCGGCTTCAACGCCAATGCCGCGCTGCCCCATTATTCGGCCACGCCCGAGGCATTCAGCGAGATCCGCGGCGACGGCCTCCTGCTGATCGATTCCGGCGGCCAGTACCTGAACGGCACCACCGACATCACGCGCGTGGTGCCGGTGGGGACGCCTAGCGCTGCGCACAAGCGTGACAACACGCTGGTGCTGAAGGCGCACATCGCACTGGCCGAGACGGTCTTCCCGGAAGGCATCGCCGGTCCGCTGCTGGATGCCATCTGCCGCAAGCCCATGTGGCAGCAGCAGTGCGACTACGGCCATGGCACCGGCCATGGCGTGGGCTACTTCATGAACGTGCACGAAGGCCCGCAGGTGATTTCCTGGCACGCGCCGGTGCTGCCGCAAGGCGCCCTGAAGGTGGGCATGATCACGTCCATTGAGCCCGGCATCTACCGGCCCGGCCAGTGGGGCATCCGCATCGAGAACCTGGTGGTGAACCAGCCGGTGGCGAACCCGCAGGAAACGGAATTCGGCCAGTTCCTCTACTTCGAGCCGCTCACGCTGTGTCCCATCGACACACGGTTGATGGACACGACGCTGATGACCTCCACGGAGATCCAGTGGGTGAACGCCTACCACGCGCTGGTGCGCGAAAAGCTGGCACCGCGCCTGCAGGGCGCCGCGCTGGCGTGGCTGGAGGCGCGGACGCAGCCGCTGGCCAAAGGCTGAGGTCGGTTCAGCCCAGGCCGGCCCAGTCCTGCGGGCCGGTCAGGCGCATGTGTTTCAGGCGGCCCCTTGTATTCAGAGGACGATGTTCAGGGGCCGATGGCATGCGCTCCGAGGGGCCGGGTGCTTTCTGCCGCCCAAGCTCCTAGAATCCCGGAAGTGTCTGTCTGCGCTCATCCGGTTGGCGGTTGACCCGCCAGCGGTATGCGTGGCTCCCCGTTCTTCGGGCATCCCCATCTGCAACGGTGGGGGAGCCATCGACACTGACCTGAGCCCCTCCACCTGCAACGAGATCCCTTCCGTGAGTGTCCTCTTCAGCCTGATCGATGCCGGCCTGGCCTTTGGTGCCCATCCCCTGCTGGATGGGGCGGCCTTCACCCTGACAGCCGGCGAGCGGCTCGGGCTGATCGGTCGCAACGGCACCGGTAAGTCCAGTCTGCTCAACGTCATTGCCGGCCGCATCCAGCTTGATGACGGGCGTGCAGTGGTGCGCGACGGCCTGCGCATCGTGCTGGTGGAGCAGGAGCCTGTGCTGCCGCCGGCCGGTACGCTTTTCGAGAGCCTGCTGGCGCGCGGCACGGCGGCCGGGCTGGTGGACGAGCGGGATGAACGGCGCTACTGGGCGCTGCAGGCGCGGCTGCGGGCCGAGCTGGACCGCTTCGGCGTCGACCCGGAGGCTGATCCCGAAGGGCTTTCGGGCGGGCAGAACAAGCGGGCGGCGCTGGCGCTGGCCTTTGCACTGGAACCCGACCTGCTGCTGCTCGACGAGCCCACCAACCATCTCGACATCGAGGCTATCGAGGCGCTGGAGGCCGTCGTCAACGCAGGGCCGGCGGCCATCATCATCACGCACGACCGGCGCTTCCTTGACCAGGTGGCCACCCGCATCATCGAGCTGGATCGCGGACTGGTGCGCAGCTTCCCCGGCAACTTCGCCACCTACGAGAAGGTGCGCGGCGAGCAGCTGGAAGCCGAGGCGGTGGCCAACCGCAAGTTCGACAAGTTCTGGGCGCAGGAAGAGGTCTGGATCCGCAAGGGCATCGAGGCGCGCCGCACCCGCAACGAAG
>CAUVLK010000243.1:0-4694 GCA_963552635.1 uncultured Lautropia sp.
GGCCGAGCCGGGCGCTGCGATGGCCAGTGCGCCGGCCCCTGCCGGCTGCGGGTTGCCCGAGGCCCATGTACCGGCCGACATGACGGCGATCGAAGCGGTACCCGGCCTGCATGCTGCCGACCTGGTACTGGCTCTGGGGGATGGTCCCGAGACGCACAAGAGCTGGGAGCACACCTTCCGCCTGCAGCTGCGCATTCGCCTGCTGCCCCAGCAGCTGGACATGCAGCTGGTGCTGGACAACACCGGTACGCAGCCCATGCGTTTCACCGCTGCGCTGCATACTTATCTGGCGGTTTCCGAGCTGCCGGGCACCACGCTGGACGGCCTGGAAGGCAGCACCCGGCTGGACACCCTGGCGCAGCCCAACCGGCAGGAGGCCGCTCCGAGTGGGCCGTTGCTTCTGCGGGGGGCCATCGATGACATCTATTTCGACGTGCCTCGGCCGCTGCGGCTGCACAGCGGTGGCGGGGCGCTGCGCATCGGCATGACCGGCGGCTTTGCAGATACGGTGGTGTGGAACCCCGGCCCCGAGGGGGCGAAGGCCCTGGCCGACATGCCTGACGACGACTGGCGACGGATGCTGTGCGTGGAGGCGGCCTGCATTGGCCGGCCCGCCGAGGTGCCGCCCGGTGGTCGCTGGCTGGCCGGGCAGCAGCTGCAGGTTCTCTGAACGTCAGCCCCTCGCGCAAGATTGCTTACGTTTCCCGGGAGTTTCAGGCGGGATCTCGATATTTGTCACAGGGTTCCTGTGCTATTTTTTGTGTTGCTGGGGCGTAACAGTCGGAGCAAGGAGAACATGAAGCACGAACCGTGGAGCCTGGGTGCCAGCCTGCCGGGGGCGGTCACGAAGAATGGTATCGAGTGGGTGACACTGCCCTTTCGCGCGCTGGATGCTGCGGTGCTCTATCGCGTCCTCGCATTGCGCAGCAGCATCTTCGTCGTCGAGCAGGAGTGTCTGTACCAGGACATCGATGGGCTCGACCAGCACGCCCTGATCGTCGTCGGCATCCGCCCCTGGGGGGCCACGGGCGCTCATGGCGCCACCCTGTTCGACGTGATTGCCACGGCGCGCATCCTGCCGCCGGGCGTCGGCTTCGACGACCCCTCCATGGGACGGCTTTGCGTGGCGCAGCCCTTCCGTCAGCGGGGCCTGGGCAGAACCCTGCTGGACCACACATTGCAGTCCGCCCGTGAGGCCTTCCCCGGGCAGCCCATCCGCATTTCCGCCCAGGCACACCTGGCGAATTTCTATCGCTCAGCCGGCTTCATGCCGGTCTCGGACCCCTATCTGGAAGACGGCATTCCGCACATCGAGATGCTGATCGCGCCCCAGAAGGACGCGCCCTTCATCGCCTGAAGTCCGCTCAGCTGTGGGCCACGGGGGGCTGGTCCACCGGCCGGGGCTGGTCGTTCTCGTCCATGGCCACGTAGGTGAACAGGGCCTCCGAGACCTTGCGGACTTCCGTGGGGGCATGGATGTTGTGCTCGGTGTAGGCCTCCACCTTGCAGGTGACGGACGTATTGCCCACGCGCACCACGTCGGCATAGAACAGCGTGCGTGCGCCAACCGGGATGGGGGCCAGGAAGGTGAGCGTGTTGACAGCCACGGTGCTGACCCGGCCACGGGCACGCTGCACGGCAGCCACGGCACCTGCGATGTCCATCTGCGACATGATCCATCCCCCGAATACATGGCCATGCGGGTTGGCATCGGGCGGCATGGGCACGATGGCCAGCACGGGCGTGCGGCCATTGGGAAGCTCGCTCTGGGGGACGTTGCGGGAAGACGGGGAACGATGGATCTCGGTCATGGTGCGGGTGGACGTGCTGTCTTGCTGCATCGGACGTTTTGGCCAAGCATAACCCATGCCGACCGGAGGTGGCGTTTACCCGTTGGATCACAGCGGCAGCTGCAGCACGTGCGGGCAGTGGTCGCTGGGGCGGGGGCGCTCGAGCGATAGGGGCGCCTCGAACGGCACCACCTGCACACGCAGGTCTTCCAGCGGTTTGCGCAGCCAGGTGCCCAGGTTGTGGCTCAGCAGGAAGACGTCGATGTGGTGGTGGCAGCGGGCCAGCTTGCGGTAGGGACCGCTGGCCACCAGGGTCAGGCGGGAGCCGCGTGGCTGGTCGTCATCCAGTTCCGGCAGCACGCTGGCAACACGTTGCATCTCGTCCGACGTGCGTATCGGCGCGGCGGCCGGGCTTCCGTCGCCCCGCGCCGGTAGCCCCTGCCGGAGTTCCTGGCGCAGGTCCCGGTTGAAATCGCCACTGATCAGCACCGCATGGCCGGCCGCCATCTGGCGATCCAGCCAGCCTTCCAGCGCAGGCACCTGTGACTGCAGCGTCTGACAGGATGACAGGCGTCGCCATTGCCGGGTGGGCTGGCGGCTCAGGCTGCGATCCAGTCGACCCTGCCGACAGCCTGCCTTCAGGTGAACGTTCAGGATGGCCAGCGTGGGAGCAGGTCGTGCTGCTTTCGGGGGCGTGCCGGACAGCTTCCCGGGCACGGGCAGCGGCAGGTACACGGCCAGCCCTGGCCGTGTGCGCCGGCCTTCCGGGCTGCTTCGCGCCAGGCTTTCCACCACTTCCACCCGGGGCTCCTGCAGGAAGCGGTGGGTGGGCCAGGCCACGGCCAGGTTCTGCGAGATCGGGCCGCCGTTCCAGCGTTCAGCCGTCGTGTGGATCGTCCAGCCCTTGCCCAGCACCTGACGCACGGCCTCGGCATCGGTAATTTCCTGCATCAGCACGATGTCGGGCCGTGCTGTCCGGACCAGCTCGGCCAGTTGGCGCACCTTGGCATCCAGGTCATGGCGTCGGTGCTGGGGCCCGAAGGTGAGGCGCCCCTGCATGTCACGGCCGTTCAGGGCGTCACAGTAGGGCAGCCCTGCCGGGCGATGGTCGCCAGGTCCATCCCGCCAGCCCAGGGGCTCGCAGAAGGCCTGCCAGCGCGCAAAGACGGCGGGCGACATCAGGTGCTCGGCGTTCAGCGTCATGATGCGCAGGCCGTTCGCGTCATCGATGGCCGCGCTGTCCGCTGCATCGTCCGCCTGACGGCGTGCCTTTCTGCCCTGGGGGTGATCATGGCTGTCCGTGCTTCCGGCCACCCGGGCGCTTGCCCCGGCATGGGCGCGTGCACGCTTGTCCTTGTTCCTCTGTGCTTCCTTCTTGCGCCGTTTGGTGGTGGTCGCCTGTTCACGCCATTCGGCCGGTACCCCGGGACGCCTTCCTTGGGCCAGGGAGGCCTCGCCGGAGGCATGTGCGTTCGCACCGCGGGTGGGCTCATCGGCTGAACAGGCCACCAGACCCGTCAGCAGGGTCGAGGCAAGCAGCAGGGCGGGGAGGGGGCGGCGCATGGATGGTTCCAGGGCGGGGATGAGGACGGTGCAAAGGAAGCAGGGGGGCAGGGCGAGGTGGACAGCGGGGACGGGAGGGGATACGGCTGCGGCGCCGCCCACAGCGCCCGCAGAAGCAAGCCGCTGCATGCGGCATGTCGGGCCCGGCTCCGAGCGTCGGCCCGTGATGATGCCATCATCGGTAGGGGGAGCCGATTCGGCCGAACGGCTTCGTCCACCATGGCCCGATGGACAGCGTGTCGGCATATCATTGCACCATGGATACGCTGACTCTCAGAACCCCCGACGACTGGCACCTGCACCTGCGTGACGGTGCTGCCCTGCATTCGGTCGTGGCCGCCAGTGCACGCCAGTTCGGCCGCGCCATCATCATGCCCAACCTGCGTCCGCCCATCACCACGGTGATCGAGGCCACGGCCTACCGCGACCGCATCCGCCTGGCGCTGGACGAGGCCGCGGGGCGAGGCGAGATCAGTCAGGCCCAGGCCGCAAGCTTTCAGCCGCTGATGACGCTCTATCTCACCGAAAAGACTTCGGTGGATGACATTCAGCAGGCCGCCGCCGGGGACGTGGTGGCAGCTGTCAAGCTCTATCCGGCCGGCGCCACTACCAATTCCGACGCGGGCGTGCGCTCCATCGACCGGGTGATTCCGGTGCTGGAAGCCATGGCCGAGGCCGGCATGCCGCTGCTGGTGCACGGCGAGGTCACCGATCCCGAGGTGGACGTCTTCGACCGTGAGGCCGTCTTCATTGACCGCGTGATGATTCCGCTGCGTACCCGGCTGCCGCAGCTGAAGGTCGTGTTCGAGCACATCACCACCCGCCAGGCGGCCGAGTACGTCAGGACCGACTCCGCCGAGCCCGGCATGCTGGGCGCCACCATCACGCCACAGCACCTGCTCTACAACCGCAATGCCATCTTCACCGGTGGGCTGCGTCCGCACTGGTACTGCCTGCCGGTGCTCAAGCGTGAGATCCACCGCACGGCATTGGTGGAGGTGGCCACCAGTGGCGATCCACGCTTCTTCCTGGGGACCGACAGTGCCCCGCATGCCCGGGCAATGAAGGAAGTCGGCAACGGCTGCGCCGGCTGCTATACCGGCCTGCATGCACTGGAGCTCTATGCCTGGGCGTTCGAGGCTGCCGGCGCGCTGGACAAGCTGGATGCCTTCGCCAGCCTGAACGGTGCCCGCTTCTACGGAAGGGCGCCCAATACCGGCACCATCACCCTGAAACGCCAGGACTGGACCATTCCCGAGAGCCTGCCTTTTGCCGGAACCGAGATCGTGCCGCTGGCTGCCGGCGAGACCTTGCCCTGGCAGGTGGTAGGTGAGGGTCGGA
>CAUVLK010000244.1:0-4668 GCA_963552635.1 uncultured Lautropia sp.
GCAGCAGCCCCAGCATCTCGCTGCCCCTGGTGGGACGCGTGGCAGCCGGGCACCCCATCCTGGCCGAAAGCCACATCGAGGCCAGCTTCACGCTCGACGCCAGCCTCTTCGAGCGCCACCCCGATTATCTGCTGCGCATCCGGGGCGACAGCATGCGCGATGCGGGCATGCTGGATGGCGACCTGCTGGCAGTCAAGGCCACCGCCGACGCGCACAATGGCCAGATTGTCGTGGCCCGTCTGGGCCAGGAAGTCACCGTCAAGCGGCTGCACCGCAACGGGCTCAATGGCCCCGTGGAACTGCTGCCGGAAAACCCCGCCTACGAACCCATCGTGGTGCCTGTCGGCACTCGGGACTTTCATATCGAGGGCATCGGCGTGGGACTGATCCGTCAGCGCCCGCCGCGCTGACGGGGAGGGTCAGCTCAGCGGCCAGCCTGCGCGGCCCGCAGCCGGGCATTCAGCGTATAGGTGCCTCCCACGCTGGCCGATCCCAGGCTGTGCCGCTTGATCAGCTCGATGGCCTGACGGCCGTCAAAACGCCCTTCAATGGGCAGGCGCTCCACATCCAGCGCATGCACGATGAAGTCGTAGCGGTGCGGCAGCGCATCGTTCCACGGCGGGCACGGGCCATCGTAGCCGTAATAGTCGCCGTTCATGTCATGGTCAGCAGCAAACCAGGCCGTGTAGTCGTTCACGCCCTGGCGGGTGCCGTCGGGCAGCTCCGGCCCCGGCTTGCCACGTGGTGAGACCTCGCTGGAATACACGCCCTCGCCCACCGAACGAAGCTCCGGCGGCAGGTCGATGAGCGTCCAGTGCATGAATTCCTCGCGCGGCAGGTCGGCCGGCACCTCACGGTCGGGGTGATTCACGTCGTCGGGCCGCGAAGGTGCGTCATGGTCGATGCACAGCACGGCAAAGGAACGGGTGCCCTCCGGCACATCCTCCCAGGCCAGGTGCGGGTTGCGATTGTCGGAAAGGGTTACCCGCGAGGAGGGATCGGGTCGCGCGAAGGCCAGCGCATCAGGCAGCGGCTGGCCAGCCACGAAGGAGTCACTGCGTACTTTCATGCGTCTTCTCCAGGCATCGTTGCGGGTCAGGTTGATTTGACGGAGTTTAGCATTCATGCCCTTTCCCACCAGGGCCATGCACCGCGGGGAACTGTCGACGGAGACGGCATCTTCCCGTTTTCCCGAAGGCGCTGCCGCCGGCACGCTGACCACCCGGTTAATATTGTGGTAGTAATCAGGGACTTACTTTTGCCCCGACCAGCAGGGGAGACAGGAACGCACATCGTCATGACAGAAGAGAACGTGGTCATTTTCGAGGAACCCGCCACGGCCGATGGCCGGCGCATCGGTCATGCCCGCCTCAACGCCCCGGCATCGCTGAACGCACTGTCACTGGCCATGGTCGAGCAGCTGCTGCCGCGCCTCAAGCAATGGGTCCGGGATCCGGACATCGTGGCCATCGTGCTGGATGGCGCCGGCTCACGTGCATTCAGCGCCGGCGGTGATATCCGGGATCTCTATCATTCCATCAAGGAATACGGAGACCGCCCCAACCCCTACGCACAGCGCTTCTTCTTCCTGGAGTACGCGCTGGACTATCGCATCCATACCTGTACGAAGCCGGTGCTCTGCTGGGGGCACGGCATCGTCATGGGGGGTGGCCTGGGCCTGCTGGCCGGCGCCTCGCACCGTGTAGTCACCCCCGAGACCCGCATCGCCATGCCCGAGATCAGCATCGGGCTCTTCCCCGACGTGGGTGGCAGCTGGTTCCTGAGCCGACTGCCGGGCCGGGCCGGACTCTTCCTGGCGCTGACCGGGGCCCCGATGAACGCCTCGGACGCGCTCTTCTCCGGCATGGGCGATTTCTGCATCGATGACTCGGCACGCGATGCGGTGCTGGCTGACATCCTGAAGGCGCACTGGAGCACCGACACCGCGGCCAACAAGGCCCAGATGACCCACCTGCTGGACGCGCATGAAAGCAAGGCCGAACGCGCGCCCTCCAACCTGCGCAAGCACTTCGACCTGATCCGCAAGACCGTGGGCATGGCCAGCCTGAAGGACACGGCCGAACGCCTTCTGGCCTTGCCCACCGAGGGCGACGAATGGCTGGCCACGGCCGTGGACACGTTCCGGCGTGGCAGTCCCACCTCGGCCGCTCTGGCCTGGGAACTGCAGCACCGCTGCCGTCACCGCTCGCTGGCCGACGTGTTCCGCATCGAGTACAACGTGGCCATCAGCTGCTGCGCAGCCCATGACTTCGCCGAAGGCGTGCGTGCACTGCTCATCGACAAGGATCGGTCACCGAAATGGGATCCGCCCACGCTGGCCGCCGTGGAGCAGAAGTTCATCGAAAGCCACTTCCGCGACCACCACGACGGCGCGCACCCACTGTCGGACTGGCGCTGAAGCAGCATGGGGTCGCAGGCCAAGCGAAGCTTGGGCCGCTCCAGCCAGGCCTGGTTTGCCTTGGACTGATCAGATCTGGCCTGGCCCGGTTTGCCGGGTCTGGCCAGACTGGATCGGCTCTGGTCTGGCCGGACCAGGCCGGAAAGACGAAAACTCAGGCGGCCAGGACTCAGGCAGCCGACGGTAGCCCTGGCACCGCCGGGGGCGCAGTGTCCGGCATGCCGTCGAAGAAGTCGACGATGCCGGTTTCCAGCGAATATTCGGCCCCCACCACCAACAGCCCCTCATGCTCGATCCAGTGTTCGAGGATGCGAGAGCCATGCCGCAGATGGTTGGCCGCATGGCGGATGTTGGCGCGCACCGCGTGCCGCTTCAGCCGCTCCGGATCATTGGCCAGTTCGGTTTCCAGCAGGGGCTCAATGGACGGGCGGATGCGGTCCACCACGGCACGCAGGTTGGGGGAGCGCCCCTTGGCGGGCAGCTTCAGCTCATCCAGCGTGGCCGAGATGGCACCACAGTTGGAATGGCCCAGCACCACCACCAGCCGGGTGCTGAAACGCTCGACGGCAAACTCGACGCTGCCGATCTGCGAAGGCGCCACGATGTTGCCGGCCACGCGGATGACGAACAGCTCGCCCAGCCCCTGATCGAAGACCAGCTCGGCCGGCACACGGGAATCTGCGCAGCCCAGCAGCACCGCAAAGGGGGTCTGCTTCATGATGAGCTGGCTGCGGCGCGCCTGGTTGGTGGCCAATGAGACGCCCCCCAGACCGGCGACAAAACGGCTGTTGCCAGCCTGAAGGATCTTGAGGGCCTCGTGGGCTGGAATCATGGCAAGCGACAAACGGAAGAAGATGCCGGGCGCCGCCCCGGCGGGATGAACGGCCGGCGAGCGACAAATATAACCCAAAGCTGATCAGGGGCATTCCGTTTGCCCGTGTTCCGCTGGGTGATGGACAGCACCCAGCCCACCTTCCGGTCACTGCAGCAGCCGGGCCCCCGCCATGCGCAGCACCCCGTCACGACGGGCCAGCGTCGAGGCAGCCCCAGCAGCCCCGATGAAGTCATAACCACGACCAATCCGTGCGGGGCGCAGCCGATCATCCAGGCTGCCATCGGCAAGCTGGCCCACGCCATTGCTGCCCCAGGCCCAGACACTGCCATCGCGCTGCAGCCCCACGGCATGGGCACCGCCCGCCGCCACAGCCACATAACCGCTGCCGATCTTCACCGGGCTCAGCCGGTCCTCATGGGTACCATCGCCCAGCTGGCCCAGCAGGTTGCTGCCCCACGCCCACAGCGTCCCGTCCTGCCCGATGGCAAAGGATTGAGCCGTGGAGGCCGTGACACTGCGATAGCCGTTCCCGATCAGGGCCGGCCGGGACTGGTCGTTCTCATTGCCCGTGCCCAGGCGACCCGATTCACCCCGCCCCCAGGCCCAGAGCCGACCCTGACGATCGATGGCCAGCGAGTAGCCTGCGCCGGCGGCCACGGAACGGAAGCCTTCACCAATGACGACCGGCTCGGTGACAGTTTCCTGACTGCCATTGCCCACCTCACCCCAGCGGTTCTCGCCCCAGGCCAGCAACGCGCCATCCTTGCGGACCGCCAGACTGTGGCGATCACCGGCCGCCATGGCCACGATATCGCGCGCAATGCGCGTCGGCCTGTCCTGCGGCGTGTGATTGACCCGCCCACGGCCCAGCTGACCATGGCGGTCATCCCCCCAACCCCACAGATTGCCGTGTCGATCCAGCGCCAGTGCATGGGCGCCGCCGGCGGCCACGGCCTGATAGTCATGGCCCGGCAGGGGCAGGAAATCGTTCACCTGGGCCTGGGCAATGCCCACGCCCAGCTGTCCCCGCGTGTTGAGGCCGCGTGCCCAGAGTCGGCCGTCGGCCCCCAGGACCAGCATGAAATCGCGGGCTTGCGCCAGTCCGGCCACATCGCCCACCAGACCCAGCGGAATCTCGCGCAGCGGCGTGATCTCCAGCGCCGGCATCGTGGCCAGCAGCGGTCGCGGGGACGAGGTTCGAGCATCCGCCGAGGTGTTGCCCGGCATGTCGGAACCCTGAGAGCGGCTCAGGGCAGAGATCGGGCGCGAGAGCGCGGCCGAGGGCGCCACCCCCTGCCCGGCACGCCGAAGCGCCCCGGCATCCAGCCCGGCCACGGCGCCATGGCCAGTGCCTGAGGCATCACCAACCTGGGGCGACGCGCTGACAGCCGTCTGGGCCTGCATCGGTGCCATC
>CAUVLK010000245.1:0-4649 GCA_963552635.1 uncultured Lautropia sp.
TTTCTGACCACGGGCCCGATTCGGGACGGGGTGCTGCAGGGCGACCTGATCCTGCAGGGCGGCGGCGATCCGCATCTGGTGATCGAGGATCTGCATGCGCTGATGGCCGACCTGCGGGCGCAGGGGCTGACGACGATCCGCGGCGACCTGGTGGTGGATGATGCGCGCTTTGCGGTGGGACCGGCCGATGGCGAAGCCTTCGACGGCGATGCCTCGCAGGCCTACAACGTGCGGCCGTGGGCGGCCCTGACCAATTTCAAGGCCAGCAAGCTGGTCATCGATCCGAAGAAGCGCCAGCTGGCGCTGGAGCCGCCGCTGGCCGACGTGCAGCTGCGCTATGACGTGAAGGTGCTGAAGGGACGCTGTCGGACCGGGGGCACGCGGCTGGGCGTGCAGGACGGTGCGACAGCTGCCGGGCGCCCGGTGGTGTCGGTGAGCGGCACCCAGGTGCGCGCCTGCGGGTCGCAGCAGTTCTATGCGGCCATGCTGGATCACCAGCAGTTCCTGCACGGCATCTTCAAGGCGGCCTGGAAGGATATGGGCGGTCAGTTCACGGGGCGCACGCGCATCCAGCCGGGTGCGGCGGCGCGCGGCCGTCCGCTCTATGCCTGGCAGTCCACGCTGGACCTGGGTGAGGTGGTGCATCACATCAACAAGTTCAGCAACAACGTGATGACGCGGATGTTGCTGCTGGAAATGGCGGCGGCCAGCGGGCAGGGCGCGCTGCCCCCGGATCGTGCCGGCCAGTGGCTGCATCAGTGGTATCGCGGCCAGGGGTTGGCGCTGCCGTCGCTGGTGATGGAGAACGGCTCCGGCCTGTCACGGCAGGCGCGCATCTCGGCCGGTGACATGGTGACGCTGCTGGCACGCGCGGCCAGCAGTCCCACGGCGCCCTGGTTCGAGGACTCGCTGCCGGTGGTGGGCATCGACGGCACCATGAAGACGCGTCTGCGGATGGATCCGGTGGCGGGCCAGGCGCAGATCAAGACCGGCACACTGCAGGACGTGCGGGCCATCGCCGGCTACGTGACGGCGGCCTCGGGTCGGCGCTACGCGCTGTCGCTGATGATCAACGGCAAGTACCCGGCCGAGCGCGCGCTGCATGCGCAGGACGAGCTGCTGCGTTGGGTGTATCGGCACGGGTGAGCTCCGTTCGTCAGTCACATCTTTCCGGATGCTCATGCAGCGGCATCCGGCGATAAGCAGCAGCATCCGGCATTTCATGACGTGCGACGCCCCATGGTCATGAAAGGGCAATTTCTCCGGCAGGACAGCTTCGAACGCTACCATGCAGCGGTATTCGATGGCTTTTCTCTGGAGGGATGCATGAAGAAAGAAGAAAGGGTCCAGCGCATGAAGCGTCGCCTGATCGGTCTGGAGGGACCGCTGGACGAGGCGCAGTGGCATGAGGTGGATCGCGTCCTGTCGGGCACCGCTGCGTACACTTTCTCCATGACTTCCCTGCTGTTGCAGCTCAGCCTGATCTGGGACGCCTATTCGCATCAGCGCGTGACGGTCTCGTTTGGAACGATGGCGCTGTTTGTCCTGCTGATGGGGCAGAGCCTGTTTGCATGGTGGGGCATCCGCGGAAACAAGGCATTGCGCCAGCCGCCCTTGTCGGCGGACGAGCATTCCGAACGCTTGCGCACCTTGAAGAAGCAATCGATCCTGAGCGGTGTGGGTTGGGGCGTGACAATGATTGTGCTGATGCAAGGAATCCTGCCCTGGGCAGCGGGCATGCCGATCAAGATGAATGCCGTCTTCATCGTGATCTGGCTGGTGGGAGGCGCTTTCTTTGGCGGCATGATGTATCTGATTGGCCGGCGCAAGCTGGGGCAAGCGCAGGCAGGGTGAAGGATTTGCCAGCCTGATGCTTCAATGTCTGACAGGAGAACACCATGAAAACCTTGATCATCAACGCTCATCCTGACCCACACGCTGCCGAGGCCGCTACCAACCGCATGGTGCAGCATCTCGTGGCCAGGCTGCCCGCGGGAAGTACGGAAATCGTCAATCTGGCGGAAACCGATATCCAGCCGCTGGACAAGAACATGCTGGATGCGATCGTCCATGCCGTGTTTCAACGGCAGCAACCCGATTCCGGGCAGCGTGCGTTGCTGGCGCGTTCCGGTGAGGTGATTGCGCAAGTGAAATCTGCGCCGCGCCTGGTCATTGCCTATCCGATGTACAACTTCGGCATTCCCGCCCGCCTGAAGGACTGGCTGGACAACATCGTCATGCCGGGTCAGACCTTTCAATATGACGAAAGCGGTACCCCGAAGGGGCTGATGGGGACCCACAAGGCGCTGCTCCTGCAGGCCAGCGGCAGTGTGTACAGCACCGGTCCGATGGCGCAGCTGGAGTTCAGCGTTTCCTATCTGCAAGCCCTGCTTGGCGGTTTTCTGGGATTTGCCAGCGTGGACGTCGTCCGCGCCGAAGGCACGGCGCAGGCCGCTGGGCCGGAGGCTGCCGTGCAGCGTGCGCTGGCCGGGATCGATGCCCGGCTTGAGGGGTTCCTGGCGGATTAGAGGGCGTCAGAGGGGACGATGCCGGAGGCTCTGGAAGCGCCGAGGGCGTCAGGCTGTCAGCGCAGGTGCCGTGTGGATGCCATGGACTTCAATCGTCGAAGAAGGTGCGACGTAGCCAGTTGGCAAAGGTCTTTGCCATTGGTAGATCGGTATTCAGGTACTTGGCGTTGATGGCTTGGCCATAGGGCTTTCCGGGCTCGTTCTGCCAGGCCAGCCAGGTGTGCATCAGGGCCTTGGGACGATGAGGTGACGTGAAGCGCGTATCCGGCAGGTTGTCGAGCACCTGCCCGGCATAGGGCAGCAATACATCGCCTTCGGGCACCAGGAGTTTCAGGAAATCCTCCAGCGTACCGTCAAGCTGGTTGTCAGGCATGATCCAGATGCCAATGCGAGGCAGTGCCAGGAAGTGAAGCGCCGGCGTTCGGCTGTGGCGGCTGAATCGTTCGGTCGGGGGGCTGAATGACGGTTCCTGCGGGATGGGGTTGCGCAGGCAGGTCAGCGTATCCGAGCTGGCGAAGCGTGTTGGTGATGGACCGCCAGCTGGCGTCTCGATCATCGTCGGCATCAAGGAGGACGCCGAGGGCAGTCAACTCCTCGCCACGGGTTTCCAAATAGTTGGGCAATGCCTTCAGAAGCGCTTCCTTGCCGCAAGGCGCTTCCCTGTTATTGGAAGCTCCCTTGCTTTGGGCACTGGACCGAAGCCTGTGCTGGAAGCGGATTTCGTCGATGAGGCCGATCTCCATTCGGCCGCAGAGGTTCTTGACGACATGTTCGTCATCCGGGCCTTCGACCAGCAGCAGGGTAGATGGGGACTTGCTCATGGTCAGCGCACTTCGATGTCGTTGTCGGCGACGAATTGCAGCTTGTCTTCCGAGAACACGGTGGGCAAGACAAGATCATCCTTGCAGGTGAGGCGGATCAGCCGGCCTTCGGCTGGGCTTTGTGCCGCCGCTTGCTGGAAGGCCAGCACGCAGTCGCGACTGTGTGTGGTGGCAAAAACCTGCACGTCCAGTTTCTGGGCCAGCTGGAAGATGGTCTTCCAGACCAGCGGTTGCACCGAGTAGTGCAGGCCGTTCTCGATCTCGTCGATCAGCAGGATGCCATTGCGGGCGTTGCACAACGACAGGATGATGCCGAACACGCGGTTGATGCCGTCGCCGTAGGAGCGGAGCGGCACGCGGGACGCAAAGCGCTTGCTCCGGACGATGGCCGTTCGGCCGCTGCTGCGGCTGTCACCGCCGATCATCGATACGGCCTGGATGTCGGGGGACACCAGCTGAAGCGCCTTGAGGACTTCTTCCTGAATGTCGGTGAGTTCGATTTCATCCCAGAGCACGCCCAGCTGGCCGGTATTTCCCGCGTTGGACGTGTCGAGATGGATGAAGCGGGCCAGATCGGAGGGGCTGGCACTGAACGGGCTTACCCTTCTGCTCCACGAAGCGGGGCGGGCCAGGATGGGCAGCGGGACATTCCGGACTTTCTCTCCGGCCTGTATGGACAGGGCTGGGATACCGTCCATGGCATCGGTCTCGGCTGATGGAATATCCTCTCCGTGATCAAGCTCTGGTCTTCTTTCTGAAACCCCGTGTCTGCGTGAAATCCACGAGGTGCTGATGATCAGCTTCGATGATTCAGCTGGGAGCCTGCCATGGGCCTGGATCGAAAAGGTCGGTGATTCATCCAGATCAAGTATGTCCGGAAAGCCGAGGAACAGACTGCGGATCAGGTTGAAGTCTTCCCGTTCCTCAAGGTCTCTGTAGTTTGTACCAGCCGGGATTTCCTCCCGATACCGAAGGATGGTATGAAGGGTTTCTGCAGCGCCGCCCGCCACCAGAATCCGGATGGCCTCCAGCACGGAAGACTTGCCCGTATTGTTCTTTCCGGTGATCAGGTTGACCTTACCGAATTCGGGGATCGTCAGGTCCCGGAAACCCCGGAAGCCACGGATTGTCAGGCTGTCGATGAGTTCTGTCATGGCTTTCACGATTTAGATATCCGCCCCATAAGCCCGCACGGCCGCGATCAGTTCCTGGATGTAGGTGTCGTGGATGTGGTGGGCGGTCAGGGCCTGGTCCAGTTCCAGCAGGTAGTCGATATTGTGGCCCAGATGGCCGCTGGCGG
>CAUVLK010000246.1:0-4646 GCA_963552635.1 uncultured Lautropia sp.
CATCATCATCATCTCCCGCAATCAGATCGAAACGATCGACAGGTGCCTGACCAGTGTCCAGGTGGCCACCAAGGCCGCTGGCCTGGATCGCTACGAGGTCGTTTTCGTCGATTCAAAGTCCACGGACGGCACGCCGGAGCGTGTCCGCGAACGCCTGGGCAAGGACGTGACCATCGTCCATCTGTCCGGCCACACCAACGCCGCCATTGCCCGCAACGCGGGTACTGCGGTGGCCAAGGGTGACGCGTTCTTCTTCATCGACGGTGACATGGAAATCGGCCCCGATTTCCTGAAGGTCGCGCTCGGCCCCGATGGCCTGCCGCACCACAACGTCACCTCCGGGCAGCTGCCCGAGAAGTTCTATTCACCGACCGGCAAGTTCCTGACCGACGGCCCGGACCGCTACAAGGTGCGTGCCGACGGCTATCGGGTGGAACTGGGCGGCATCTCGCTCATCCGTCGCGAGGCCTTCGAGAAGGTCGGCGGCTTCATGACCGAGATGCGCGTCAACGAGGACCAGGAGCTGGGCCTGCGGCTGTGCAAGGCGGGCTATGGCATCTATGGTTATGCCACGGTCATGGCCACGCACCACACGGTGGACTACTTCCAGTGGCACCGGCTGGGCCGCATGCTGCTGGACGGCAGCATGTGCTATCCGGGCGTGGTGTTCCGCCGCCACTGGATGAACCGCCACTACTGGCCGCTGCTCATCTCGCATCAGCGCCCCACGGCAGTGTTTGCCCTGTCCCTGCTGCTGGCCATCTTCGTGAGCCCCTGGTGGCTGCTGCTGTTCATCGGCTACATCGTAGCCAAGAACATCCGCCGTCCCGGCGTGAGCTTCCTGCAGGATCTGGCAGGCACGGCCGCCCGCAGCTCGGGCTTCCTGATCGGTGTGCCGTTCTTCTATCCGCACCACATCGACAACAAGGACATCCACTACACGGTGGCCGAGTACCCGAACCCCGTGTGGAAAGAAGGCCAGCCCAGGCCGGCCGCCCCGGAAGGCACGGAAAGCACGGAAAGCACGGAAAAACCTGCGGCTTGACTGAGGCCGCAAAGGCCGAGCGGTACCCCGTCAGGTATTGCCTTCGGTCCTTGTGAAGCCAGTCCGGACATCATCCCCAAAGCGCCCTTGCTCCTGAAGCCTGGGCGCTTTTTTCTTGTGCGGTCATGCCCGATCGTCATGTCCAGGATCATCATGCCAAAAAAGAAGGCGCCCCTTAGGGGCGCCTTTCGGGGCGCGTCGGGCACCATTCCGATCGGAGGGTGCCCGGTACCTGTCGATGCCTGCCGGCTCAGACCGTCGGTGCAGCCCCACCATCGGCCGGGGGCGTGGCCTCGGGCTGGCCGCCACCACGCTTGCGCTTGAGGACGGCCTGGAAGATGCGGACTTCTTCCTGACGCGGGCGCAGCACCAGGCCCAGCACCACCAGGTAGGCCAGCGAGGCTAGCACCACGCGCCACCACCATTGGGGGAAGACGTGGTAGAGCAAGGTGGCGGCAATGAGCCCGATGCAGCTGGCGAACACGCAGGCCAGGATGTGCTCCAGGTTGACCTGATACGGGAAGCCCGTACGCCGCAGCCAGTAGCCGACCATGATGTTGGCCAGCACCAGGCCAACGCAGTTGGCGGCCGGCAGGGCAACAATGCCGAACTGGGGCGCCAGCGCCACACCCAGCAGCAGGGAAAGACCCAGGAACAGGTTGCTGAAGACAAGGAAGCCGTAACGCTCGACGGTGTGCGAGAGGTTCTCGAGTGAATGCCGCCAGGACTCCAGCGCCATCACCAGGCACATCATCAGGATGAGCATATTGGCGTCGGAACCGTACTTGCCCTTGGACAGCCACAGGTACAGGTCACCGCCACCCGCCGCAAAGAAGGTGGCTGCCAGGCCGATCAGCACCAGGTTGACGGTGAGCGCGGCATTGGCGACGGTCTCGGCCTCCTGGTAGGAGCCATTGGCCGAATAACGCGCTGCCATCACTGGACGGATCATGCCGTTGAAGAGCTGGGCCGGCAGGTAGCGCTGCAGCTGGTCGAAGATGGACTGCGCGAAACCGAAGAGTGCCACCTGGATGGCGGTGAACTGGTTGCCGGCCACCAGACGGTTCACCATGCCGCCGTAAGGCAGGATGATGAGGCCCTGGGTGTAGCCCTTGATGCCGAAGTCGATCATCCGGCGCATGTTGTTGTTCAGCCATTCACGCTGAAGCGGAACGTCGGTATTGTCACCGGGGCGATTGCGGCTGGCCTTGTAGACGCCCCAGGTCATCACCAGGGCACCGATGGCCTCGTTGACGATCTCGACGAGGATCAGGTTGGTCAGCGTCATCTGCTGCGCCCAGACCAGGCCCACCACACCGATGAACTTGCCGACGGTGACGGCGGCAAAGGCCGTCTGACCGCGCTTCTGCTCCAGCATCGCCTCCAGGATCTGGAACTCGGAGTTGGAGGTGGTGCGGAACAGCACGACCAGCATGTAGAGCTGCAGGGGCACGACCCACCGCTCCAGACTCACCCAGTCGGCCAGCCACAGCGGGAAGATCATCAGCACGATGACCGTGAGCAGGATCAGCAGCAGGCGCAGGCCCATGGAATAGCCGATGAGCCGGCGCAGCGCCCAGGCGTAGCGCAGGTTGAAGATCTCGGGCACGAAACGGGTGAGGATCTGCCCGGTACCGACCGACGTGAGGGTAAGCAGCACCTCGGTCAGGCCCAGCAGCACGGAATAGGCCGCGAACTCTTCGACCGGCAGATGCCGGACGGTGAGCAGAAGGGCACCGACGCCGGCCACGGAGGTCAGCGCCTTGCCCATCAGGAAGTGTTTCATGCCGGCGGCGATACGCCGCGCACTATAAGGGTTGTGATCGGCGTGTTCCGACATGGGATCTGTTGCCTGTTCTGACAGAGAGGAGGATCAAGGAAGCGCTCAGCGTGTCGTGCCTGCGAAACTGAGCCCCGACACCGAGTTGGGTGCGACGGTGTAGCGCGCCACCCCCTTGGCATCGAAGGAGAGCTGGATGCTCTGCCGCTTGGGACCGTCGATGACCTGACGGTCGTAGTTGTTGACCTGGGTGACGCCACCACCGATGCTGGCTAGGTTGGCCTTCAGCGTCTTGCCGGCCAGTGCCGGCATGTTGAGGGTGATCTCGGTGGCAGCCTTGTCACGGTTGATGGCCCAGACGCTGTAGCGGCTGCGATCCTGGTTGGTCATGACCGTGCCACGGGCCGAATAGCCGCCGCCATAGCTGGACGGGTTGCCGCTGCTGGTCTTCGTTTCCAGCACCTGGGGCAGCAGCGTCTCGCGCAGCAGCGCATAGGCATGCAGCGGCACCGACGGATGGTAGGCGGAAGCCCCTTCCGGCTGATGGAACATGGGCCATGGGCCGGTGCTGCCATGCAGGGCATGCAGATCGGTACCCTTGACCTGCGGCAGCTGCGTGGTGGTGATGATCAGGTCGGCCAGACCGATGCTGGCCCCCAGATCGCCCGACTGACGCCAGTTCCTGTTCCAGTCCTCGCCCTGCCCTTCGGGCCAGCGGGCATGCTCGGTGACCCAGAAGCCGACATCCTTGGCCGGAACGCCGCCCTTCTCGGCATCGGCAATGGACTGGCAGAGGTGGTCGATGCGGTTGGTGACCGGCGGGCCATCAGGCTCGCCGTCATAGTAGAGGTGCTGAGCGAATTCGGTGATGCCACTGTCCTTCAGCCCCTTGGCCAGCGCCGTGTTGTACTGCGAGGCGTTGATCCCTCGGTCGGACTGGGCGTCGAAGTCGGCCATCATGGCCACGAAGCGCGCCTTGGGATCGACCTTGCGCACGGCCGCCATGACGGTCTGGGCACGGTTCACGTACAGGTCGGAAGTCCACTTCTCCTCGAAGCGGTCCAGCTCGTTGCCCAGCTCCCAGCGCACGACCGGCACCTTGCGCTCGCCGATGTGGCGGACCAGGTCGGTAGCCTCGCCGGAGAGCTTGTCGATGTCGGCCAGCTTGTCGATGTCACCCTTCAGGTTGAGCACATACCAGACCTGCCCACCGATCTCGCCCACGAAATCGAGGTACTCATCGACCCCGAACTCGATGCGCGGCAGCTCGATCCAGTCGTTGATGCGGACCGACTTGCGCGTGGCGACCTTGCCCACCGAGGTCTTCCAGCGGTGATAGTTGGCGGTGGTGCCGCCGGGATAGCGGTAGACCGCTCCCGGGAAGTGCTGCTTCAGGAAACGCGTGACTTCGGGGCGCACCTGCTGCCGGTCGGCATCCCAGAGCGAGAGCTGGAACTCGCTGTTTTCCAGGTTGAAGCCGAAATACTCGGGCCCCATGCTCTTGACGACCTTGTCGGAAACGGTGAGTGACAGACCGTCGGGGCCCTTGTTGACCGCCACCGGCTTGCAGTCGCCGCTGGGCGATACGGTGGACTTGCAGCCGACAAGCGCCAGCCCAAGCATCAGGGCCAGGGGAAGCCTGCACAGGGATTTGACATCAGGTTTTGTCATGACGATGACCCGAGGGGCGAAGGGGGTTCGAGAGGTCGGCGGTCCGGACTGACCTGCCGGCGACGAAGCCCGGATGACGACGCGGGCATGGACACAGTCGGCGCATGCGCACCATCTCGAAAGCCCGGATGATGCCACGCAGCGATCCCC
>CAUVLK010000247.1:0-4608 GCA_963552635.1 uncultured Lautropia sp.
GCTGGGCTCGGTGCTGCCGGGCTCGGAGCTGGCCTGGCTGCGCGTGCTGGTGCCGCGCAACGCCGTACTGCAGCGCCAGACGCAGCAGCGCTCGTCGCACGACATGAGCACCCCGCTGCATCCGTCGAAGGCGCCATCGCCCGATGCACCGCCAGCCCCGAAGCCGGCCCCCAACGCACACGCTGCTGTGGTGCCCGATACCACGACCCCCACCCGCCCATCCAGCCCCGAGGGAACGCCCATCGACCAGGTGGTGCTGCCCCCCACGGCCCGCACCGTCAGCCTGAAGTCCTCCAGCGACATCATTCCGGCGCTGGCCTATCCGGGTGCCTACGATCCGCACTGGAAGCTGGCGAACTTTCGCTTCACCCGCGAATCACTGCAGCGGCTGGCGCCGATGCACGCCCTGCTGGATGCCAGCAATCCGGATCTGTCCACCTACCGCAAGGCCGGCGGCAAGGTGCTGATCTGGCACGGCCTGGCCGACCCGAACATCACGCCGATGAATGCCATTGCCTACTGGCAGGCGGTGCGCGACCTGGACCCGCAGGCTGACGACATGCTGCGGCTCTTCCTGATTCCCGGCATGTACCACTGCGACCGCGGTGACGGCCTGGGCAGTCTGGATGTGACCACGCCACTGATGGACTGGGTGGAAGACGGCCAGGCCCCCGAGACGCTGTTTGCCTCGGCCACCGAGGTGGATGCCCGTGCCGGCCGCGGCCGACCGATCCAGCGCTTTCCGTACCTGACGGTGCTGAAACCCGGTGGCGATCCGGCCAACCCAGCCGACTGGCAGCGCGGCCGCACCATCGACATCGACCCGGCGCTGTACCGCAACTGGGCCGGGGCCGAGTTCTTCAAACCAGGCTTCCAGCGCTTCTGCGGGTTTTCCGGGCTGCAGTTCGTCTGCCAGCCCTGAATGCCGGCCGGCCCGGGAAGACATTCCGACCGGGCGATGCCAGAAGGCACTGACCGACCGGGCCGGACCCACACGCCCATTCTGAACACACGAGAGGAGGGATCACCGACCATGACGGACACCGAACAGATCCGCGCGACCCTGACGCTGTGCCTGCTGGCTGCCTACGCGGACCGTCAGAAACATGAACGCGAAGGCGAGGAGATCCGGCGCATTGCCGAGGGCCTGGCGGCCAGCGAGGAGATCAATCTGCCTGCACTCCATCAGGACGTGCTGCTGAAGCGCACCGGCGTGCAGGACGTGGCAGCCCGGCTGCAGGATGACGATGCCCGCCGGCTGGCCTACGAGATGGCGGTCTGTGTCTGCGAGGCCGACGGCAGCATCAGCGAGGCCGAACGCGCCTTCCTGGCCGAGGCACGCCAGGCCCTGCAGCTGGATGCAACCGCCGCCGAGGCCACGGTGCAGCAGGCCGAAGCACTGGCGCAGGCCCCGCTGGCGGAGGCGCTGCAGGAAACCCCGCTTTTCGGAAACTCCCGGGCCCAGGGCACGCCCCACGAAACCGGCAGCCACTCGACCGCCTCGCTGCCGGACGCTCCGGCGAACCCGAACGCACCGAGCGGCCGGCCCACGCCGGATGCGCAGGCCATCGACCAGCAGATCCTGCGTGCCGCCATCACCAACGGCGCCATCGAGCTGCTGCCCGAATCGCTGTCGACGCTGGCCATCATCCCGCTGCAGATGCGGCTGGTCTACCAGATCGGTCAGCAGTACGGCTACCCGCTGGACAAGGGCCACATCCGCGATTTTCTGGCCACGCTGGGCGTGGGCGTCACCTCGCAGTATCTGGAACAGGCCGGCCGCAAGCTGCTGGGCAGCCTGCTCGGCAAGAAGCTGGGCAAGGGCATGCTGGGCGGGCTCGGCCGCCAGGCCGTCAGCTCGGGCATGAGCTTTGCCAGCACCTATGCGCTGGGGCACGTGGCACGTGAGTACTATGCCGGCGGTCGCACACTGTCCACCCAGATGCTGAAGGACGCCTATCAGCGCATGCTGGGTGACGGCCGCTCGCTGCAGTCGCAGTACCTGCCCCGGATCGAGGCCGAGTCACGCCAGCTGGATGCGGCCAAGGTGATGGCGCTGGTGCGCGGCCAGGGCTAGGACGCAGCGATGGTGCCGGCCCCTGGCCGGTACCCCGCCGTTCCGGCCCTCTGCACCGATGCAACGGTACAACGCCATGACGCGGAAGCGGCGTGCAGGCCGGCGTCTGGTCGCCCACAGCTTTGTGCGTCGCCGACACGGCGCTATAGTGGGCCTTCGTACACCCCTTCCGACAACCATGTCTTCCAAGCATCGCCCACACGCTGCCGAGGCTCCGGCCTCGGCTCTCCATGCTTCTGCACGCCCCGCCGAGGCAACCTCCCGTCCAGCCGAGATCAGCCTGCGGCTGCGTCCGCTGGAGCGTGAGGACCTGCCCTTCGTGCACCAGCTGGACAACAACGCCAACGTGATGCGCTACTGGTTCGAGGAGCCCTTCGAGACCTTTGCCGAGCTGTCGGCGCTGTACGACGAGCACATCCACGACCAGCGCGAGCGCCGCTTCGTGGTGGAGGCCTATGGCAAGAGCGTGGGCCTGGTGGAGCTGGTGGAGATCGACCACGTTCACCGGCGGGCCGAATTCCAGATCATCATCGCCCCCGACCATCAGGGCAAGGGCATTGCCTTCAAGGCGGCCCGGCTGGCCATGGAGTATGGCTTCAGCGTGCTGAATCTCTACAAGATCTACCTGATCGTCGACCGAGAGAACCACAAGGCGATGCACATCTACCAGAAGCTGGGCTTCGAGGTGGAAGGCGAGCTGAAGCACGAATTCTTCATCAACGGCCAGTACCGCGATGTCATCCGGATGTGCCTGTTCCAGCACGACTTCCTGTCGGCCAACCGTCCTCAACAGGTCGGGCTGGTGACACCGACGGCACAGTGAGGCGGCACAGGCATCGTCGATGACCGAGGAACATCCCTTTTCCGCCGCACCGAAGAACCCCCACCGCTGGCTGCTGCTGATGATGGTCGGCCTGGGCCTGCTGCTGGTCACGGTGGACATCACCATCCTGCTGACGGCCCTGCCGGTGCTCACGCATGAACTGCACGCCAGCGCGGCCGAAGGGCTGTGGATCGTCAACGCCTATCCGCTCTTCAGCACCGGGCTGCTGCTGGGCGCGGGCACGCTGGGCGACCGCATCGGCCACCGGCGCATGTACCTGGTGGGGCTGGTCATCTTCGGGCTGGCCTCGCTGATGGCGGCCTATGCGGACTCGGTGGCCGTTCTGGTGCTGGCCCGCGTGCTGCAGGCCGTAGGTGCCTCGGCCATGCTGCCGGCCACGCTGGCCCTCATCCGGGTGGGCTTTTCCGACGAGCGCGAACGGGCGCTGGCCATCTCGGTCTGGGCCTGCCTGTCGCTGGTGGGCGCCATTCTGGGGCCGCTGCTGGGCGGCTGGCTGCTGGGCCACTTCCACTGGGGGGCGCTCTTTCTCGTTAACGTGCCCATCATCGCCGTGGCCTGGCTGGGCACCTGGTTCGTGGCGCCCGAACAGCGCAACCCGAACGCCGATCCCTGGGACCTGCCTTCGTCGGTGCTGGCGCTGCTTGCGCTCTCCTCGCTGGTGCTGACCATCAAGACGGCCACCCATCCGCCCATCGACCTGGGCCTGCTGGGCACGGCCCTGGTCACTGGCCTGGTGGCAGGACTGGCCTTCGTCCGGCGACAGCGCCGACTGCCCCATCCCCTGCTGGACTTCTCGCTGTTTCGCAATCCGCCCTTTGCTGCGGGCGTGCTGGGCGCCGTGTCGGTGACGTTCACCACCGGCGGCGTGCTGCTGGGCGTCTCGCAGCGCTTTCAGTGGGTGGCGGGCTACACACCGCTGCAGAGCGGGCTGCTGGCCTCGGTACTGTTCATCGGCACGCTGCCCAGTTCCATCCTGGGAGGCCTGTGGCTGCACCATATCGGCCTGCGGCGGCTGATCGCCGGTGGTCTGGCCGTCGGGGCACTGGGCCTGCTGGTGGCCGCCCAGGCGCTCCCGTGGCATCCATCGGGCCTGCCGGCGGCCCATGAGGGCCTGGGATGGCTGGTGACGGGCCTGCTGCTGGCCGGGCTGGGCCTGGGTGCCACCATCTCGGTGGCCTCCACCGCCATCGTGGAGAGCGCGCCGCCGCACCGCGCCGGCATGGCCTCGTCCGTGGAGGAAGTGGCCTATGAATTCGGCGCGCTGCTGTCGATCGCGCTGCTGGGCAGCCTGCTGACCGGGCTCTACACGGTGTTCGTGCAACTGCCGCCGGGCGTGGACGCAGCGGCCGCCCGAAGCATCAGCGCGGCCCTGGACATCGTAGCGGCGTCCGGCGGCGCCCTGCCCGATCACCTGGCGCACCTTGGCCAGCATCTGTCCCCAACCCTGCCCGAACCGGGGCTGACCGGGTCCCTGGCTGCAGGGAACACAGCCGCCCGCCAGGAAGCAGCCAGTCTGCTGGTCGCCGCCCAGACAGCCTTTGACCGCAGCTACACCGTGGTGATGCACCTGGGGGCCGTCATCCTGACCGGCGGAGCATGGATCACCAGCCGGCTGCTGCGTCCCCGGCAGCAGGAATCCTGAGTTAGGCATCGGGCCCGGGCTGGCGCCGGCGCAGCTTCAGCTCGC
>CAUVLK010000248.1:0-4597 GCA_963552635.1 uncultured Lautropia sp.
GGCCAGCAGCGGGGTGCGCAGCAGGCGTCGCCGCCGCGGGCTGTGGGGGAGGGTGTCGTGGCGCGGTGCGCCGCATTGCCGGGTGGTACGTCGCAGGATCAGGGGCATGGGCACGGCGGACACGGGTTGCCATGTCCGCGAGGGAGTTCGTGGTGGGATGAGCGCGTCAGGGCTGCAGCGTCACGCCCAGGCGCTTGAGGGTGTCGCGCAGCAGCTCGTTGTCGGGGTCTTGCTGCCGGCACTGGCGCCAGATGTCACGCGCGGCATCCTGCTGGCCGGCGTGCCAGAGCACTTCGCCGTAGTGGGTGCCGACCTCGGTGTCGGGAGATTTCTGCCAGAGCTTGCGGAACACGTCGAGCGCGTCCTGGGTGCGGCCCAGGCGGAAGTAAACCCAGCCCAGGCTGTCCTGGATGTGCGGATCGCCAGGCGTGAGCTGGTTGGCCTTCTCGATGAGGGTGAGGGCTTCGGGCAGGCGCTGGTTGTGATCGGCCAGGGTGTAGCCCAGGGCGTTGTAGGCGTTGCCGTCATCGGGGCGCAGCTTGATGAGGCGGCGAAGGTCCTTTTCCAGGACATCCAGGCGGCCGACCTTCTCGGCGGCGATGGCGCGGTCGTAGAGCAGGTCGATGGTGTCCTTGTCGTTCTTGTGTTGCCGGATGGCGCGATCAAGCACGTCGAAGGCAGCCTGGTAGCGACCGGCTTCACGCAGGATCTGGGCGCGGGTGACGGTCTGCAGCTGGGTCTCGCGCAGGCTGCGGGGCTTGAGTGTGGACAGGGCCGCCAGACCGGCTTCGGGGCGGCTCTGGCGTGCCAGCAGGCTGGCCCGGGTGAGCTGGGCCTCGAAGTGGACGCGGCTGTCGGTGGGCACGCGCTCCAGCCACTGGATGGCGCCGGCGTTGTCGTTCTGTTTCTGGGCGATCTCGGACAGGAACAGGAAGGCGTTGCCGTTGTCGCGCTCGATGTTTTCTGGCAGGGCGACGTAGCGCTGCAGGGCTTCGGTGGCGCGGGCGTAGTCGCGTTTCTGGTGATGGAGCTGGGCCAGGGTGTAGAGGGTGGCGGGGTTGTCCGGCTCCAGCGACTGCACGCGCGAGAGCGTGGCGATGGCGGCGTCGTTCTGTTCGCTGGCGATCTGCAGCAGACCCTGGGCCTTGAGGGCACGCAGGTCGTCGGGGTGTTTCTGCAGGTAGTTGCCCAGCAGGGCGGCGGCACGCTGGCGGCCGCCGGGCTGCGATTGCAGCAGCTGGACGCTGGCCAGGACGGCCTCGATGTTGTCGGGCGCCAGCTGCTGGGCGGCCAGGGCCTCGTCGGCGGCTGCCTGTTGCTGGCCGGCTTCATGGGCCAGGCGGGCGCGCATCAGGCGTGCCTGGACGTTGTCGAGGTCGGGGGCGCTGAGCCGCTGCGCCAGCGCCCAGGCGGCACGGCGGTCGGGCAGGTTCAGGAGCTTCTCCTGCAGCTGCGGGTAGGCGGTGTTGAGTGTGCCGGCCTTGCGGGCCTCGGTAAGCTGGCGGGTGAGGGCCGGTTCGGCCTCGGTCACGCGGCCGTTGGCCAGCAGCAGGGTATCCAGCGCCTTGCGGGCATTGGGGTAGGTGGGGTCAAGGCGTACCCACAGGCGGGCGCTGTCCAGTGCGTCAGCCAGTGAGCCAGCGACGATGGCGATCTCGGTGGCGCGACGGGCCAGGCGGGCGTCGCCGGTCTGGGCGGCCAGCGAGTGGTAGGTGGCGTAGGCGGCACCGGGCTGATCACGCTGCAGGGCGACCTCGGCGGCCAGGATCTCGTAGACCAGGGGCGGGGTGAGGGTCAGTTCGGGCAGGTTGGCCGGGCGATAGGTGCCGGAAAGCGCGCTGCCCGTGTCACTTTCAGCGTCAGGAGCGACGATGGTGTTGGTGTCGTCGCTGGGCTGGGCACCGCCGGTGGCCTGCTCCTGGGTTGCAAGGTTGCCAGGGGGCAGCGTGTTGTTGTCTGTAGCCTGGTTGCCCTGGTTGGCGGACCTGTTTGGCGCCTGGGAATCCGGGCCGGCCTTGGCCGTGACGTGGGGAGCGTTGACCGCCGCGCTGGCTGGCGGCTGGAAGGCGCTGCATCCGCCCAGTGCCAGCAGGCCCAGGGCGAGGGCGAGCCGGTTGCTGAGGGGGCGGCGTGCCAGGGTGGGCACGGCAGGGGTATGGGCGGACAGGCGGGATGAATTCATCGGGGCATGGTAGAACGAGCGGGGCGCTTTGTCAGCAGCCGCGGCGATGGCCGGACGGTGGCGGTGGGCCGTGGGGCCGGGTGGTGCGCCATGGGCGTGCGAGGCCGGGTTCCCGGACGGGATCCGATGGAGAGTGGTGCCGGTCCCGGATGCTGTCGGGCGGTGCTAAAAGAGGGGGCGTCGTCAGGTGCTGTCGGATGCAAATGCGGCAGGTGGTAGTTCTTTGAAGGATTTCGTAGACAGTAAAGGGAAGGTGGTTACTGATCGTTGCAGCATCGGGCCCTCGGTCATGCGACCCTTCCCTGTTTTTGTTCTGAAGGAATCCCATCGAACAGTTGCGGCAGCAGGGCAGGAGTTCCTTCTTCTGTCCACGGTGTCAACCACTGATCGGGTAGCACTACCCGGTTGCTGGCTGGGCAAGGGGAAGCGGATGGCATGGGCAACGGGCTTGTGTACACTGCCGACATGGCAAAGAAAGGCATCAGCGAGCAAATCGAGGCGTATGGCCGGTGGCGGTCCGATCTCCAGTCGGCGATCGAGCGCTACCGTGACTGGTTGGCGCAGTCGGATGCGGCTGATGCCAGCCTGAACGTCAAGCTTTCGCAGATCATCGAACGGCTTCACGACACCCTGCTGAAGGTGGCATTCGTGGCCGAGTTCTCCCGTGGCAAGTCGGAGCTGATCAACGCGATCTTCTTCGCACAGTATGGCCAGCGGGTGGTTCCGTCGTCGGCCGGGCGCACCACGATGTGCCCGACCGAGCTGCTGTACGACGCCTCGATGCCGGTGGGCATCCGGCTGCTTCCCATCGACACGCGGCTGATGCCGGTGCCGCTGGCGGAGCTGCGCAATCAGGACGAGCACTGGCGCTTCATTCCGGTGGACATGACGGATGTGAAGTCGCTGCGCCAGGCCTTCGACTCGGTGCGCGAGACGCTGCTGGTGCCGACCGAGCAGGCGCGCGAGATGGGGCTGTATGACGACGAGCAGCCGGTGGGCCGGTCGGTGACGCCGGGGCAGGTGGAGATTCCCGCCTGGCGGCACGCCATCGTCAACATTCCGCACCCGCTCCTGGAGCTGGGGTTGGTGATCATCGACACCCCGGGCCTGAACGCCATCGGCGCCGAGCCGGAGCTGACGCTGAACGTGATTCCGAATGCCCACGCGGTGCTGTTCGTGCTGGCGGCCGATGCCGGGGTGACGCGCAGCGACATCGACGTGTGGCAGACCAACATCAGCAAGGCGCACCGCACCGGGCGCTTCGTGGTGCTGAACAAGATCGACGGGTTGTGGGACGAGCTGCGGTCCGATTCCGAGAACGACCTGGAGATTGCACGCCAGGTGGTGTCGGTGAGCAATTTCCTGGACCTGCCCACGGCGCGGGTCTATCCGGTGTCGGCGCAGAAGGGCCTGGTGGCCAAGATCCAGGGCAATCAGGCGCTGCTGCGGCGCAGCCGGCTTAAGGAGCTGGAGCATGCGCTGTCGGAAGAGATGATTCCGCAGCAGCAGGTGATCATCAGCGAGCAGGTGCGGCGCGAGTTCGAGGAAGCCTCGGCGGTGACGTTGAACCTGCTGACGGTGCGCCGGCGCAACCAGGTCGAGCAGGCTTTCGAGCTGAACGGGCTGCGTGGCAAGAACCAGGCGATGATCCGGCAGATGTCGCGCCGGGTGCGTGACGAGCGCACGGAGTTCGATGACAGCCTGCGGCATCTGGCGGCACTGCGCTCGGTGTTCACCAAGCATTCGCAGACGATGTTCACGCATCTGAGCCAGGACAGCCTGCGCCGGCACGTGGACCGTACCCGCCAGATGATGATGGCCAGCCAGCTGTCGTCGCAGCTCAAGGACGGCATGAACGCGCTGCTGACGGCGGTGCGGCTGGACTTCGAGGAAGCCGACCGGCTGGTGGGCGAGATCTCGCAGATGATGACGGCGATGTATCAGCGCTTCTCGCGCGATTACGGGCTGTCTCTGGGCATGCCGCTGCGCTTTTCCACGAAGCGCTATTTCACCGAGATCGAGCAGGTGGCGCAGACGCACCAGCGTCAGTTCAGCCTGCTGAAGCTGCTGACGGTGAACAAGGCGGTGCTGACGCAGCGCTTCTTCGATTCGGCCGCGGTCAGCCTGAAGAAGATCTACACCGTGGCCATCCGCGAGCTGGAGGGCTGGCTGCGGTCGCTGATGACGCCGCTGGAGAGTCAGGTGCGCGAGCACCAGGCGCAGCTGCGGCGGCGCATGGAGTCGGTGCAGCGGGTGATGGATGCCGGCGATTCGCTGGAAGAGCGCCTGCAGGAGATCGACGAGGCCCGTGCGCGCATCGAGCGCCAGCTGGCGCAGATGAAGACGCTGGTGGAAGGGGTGCAGGCAGCGATCGACCGGCGGCCGGTGCGCCCGGTGGTGCTCCAGGAGCTGGAG
>CAUVLK010000249.1:0-4559 GCA_963552635.1 uncultured Lautropia sp.
ATGGTCATTCCAGAAAACAGAAACAGGCGGGAATGTCGATCAGACTCGAAAATGGCCACTGCCTGAAGACCGGACAGTGGCCATCCATTCAGTTCATCACCGAATCATGTATTTCCATGACTCGGACCTGCCTGTCAGAGCGGAACGCGGCAGGTCGATTGAAGATCCGGAGAATATGCCGAGCCGAAGCTGTGCTTGATGTCGAGATGATCAGGTTTCTTACCAACTTCGGCTTGGGGATCCAGACGCAGCTCGAAGCCGTGAACCTTCCCGTTGGCATCCTCCGCACTATCAGCGCTGATGGCCATACCCCAGATATGCTGATACTCTCCCCCTGCCAGCGGATTGGTCTTCGAGTACAGGAAGTGCTGTGCCAGCTTGAAGGCATACACATCATTGCCCATGGTGTACGTCACATCACCATCCCGCGTCAGCCGGACCGTGCAGACTGTCTGGCCGTCCCTCAGATTCTTGCCGACGTAGGTGCCGGCAGCACACGCATAGAAGCCCGCTTCACTCGTGTACGACACGACCTGGCACTGCGTGCGCAGCTGCTCATACATCGCCTGGTTGGACGAAGACGTCGTCTGGGTGTTGTTGGCTGCAGGCGTGGTCGCAGCCGGCGTGTTGGTCGTGGCAGCAGGCGTGGTTGCTGCCGGCGTGTTCGGTGCCACCGGCGTCGTCGGCGTGCTGCTGCCACCGCCACCACCGCCACAGGCGGTCAGAACAGCCGAGACGGCCACGGCCAGGCTCAGAGACAGTTTGCTGCCGAATGCGTGTTGCTTGCCCATGATGGCTCCCCAGAAAAAGGGTGGAAGTTGCAATGGCGAGCAAACTAACATGCCGCGTTTTGACGACATATGGCATTTTTCCGCACGCAAGATCGGCGGACGAAAAAAGCCGACAAGTGCATGAGCGCTTCAGAAGCCTCCCGGTAAAGCCCCTTCCCTCACGCACAAAACAGAAAGGCCCTGCATCCGCATGCGCGGTGCAGGGCCTGTCCGTGGTGACGCCCCGGATCCGGATGAGCACCGGACCCGGTCAGGTCATCAGCCGGCAGCGGCTTCCAAGGCAGCCACGGCCGGCAGGGTGCGGCCTTCCAGGAACTCCAGGAAGGCGCCACCACCGGTGGAGATGTAGCTGATCTGGTCGGTGATGCCGAACTTGGCAATGGCGGCCAGGGTGTCACCACCACCCGCGATCGAGAAGCCCTTGGAGGCTGCGATGGCGCGGGCCAGGGTCTCGGTGCCCTTGGCAAAGGCGTCGAACTCGAACACGCCGACAGGACCGTTCCAGACGATGGTGCCAGCAGACTTCAGCTGCTCGGCCAGCTTGGCAGCCGTCTTGGGACCAATGTCCAGGATCATGTCGTCTTCGGCCACGTCCTTGGCGGCCTTGACGGTGGCCGGGGCATCAGCGGCGAAGGTCTTGGCCACCACCACGTCTTCGGGGATGGGCACTTCGGCGCCGCGGGCCTTCATCTTCTCGATGATCTTCTTGGCGTCGCCCACCAGGTCGGGCTCGGCCAGGGACTTGCCGATGGGCAGGCCAGCAGCCAGCATGAAGGTGTTGGCAATGCCGCCGCCCACGATCAGCTGGTCAACCTTGTCGGCCAGGGAGTCGAGGATGGTGAGCTTGGTGGAGACCTTGGAGCCGGCCACGATGGCAACCATCGGGTGAGCCGGGTTGTGCAGGGCCTTGCCCAGGGCGTCCAGCTCGGCAGCCAACAGCGGGCCGGCAGCGGCTTCCTTGGCGAAGCGGGCGATGCCGTGCGTGGAAGCCTCGGCGCGGTGAGCGGTGCCGAAGGCGTCGTTCACGTAGACGTCGCACAGGGCGGCGTACTTCTTGGCCAGGGCTTCGTCGTCCTTCTTCTCGCCCTTGTTGCAGCGGGTGTTTTCCAGCACCACCACATCACCCGGGGCCAGCGGGAAGCCGCCATCCAGGTAGTTGGCCTGCAGGCGCACGGGGCGGCCCAGCAGTTCCTCCAAGCGCTTGGCCACGGGAGCCAGCGAGTCCTCGGGCTTGAATTCGCCCTCTTTCGGACGGCCCAGGTGGGAGGTGACCATGACGGCGGCGCCCTTGTCCAGCGCGGCCTTGATGGCAGGCACCGAAGCCCGGATGCGGGTGTCATCGGTGATGTTGCGGTTCTCATCCAGCGGGACGTTGAAGTCGCTGCGGATGAAGACTTTCTTGCCTTTCAGGTCGAGGTCTGCCAGTCGCTTGAATTTCATCGTGTTCTCCATGACAGGCCAGTCAATGGGAGGATGCGGCATTCACTGACCCGGGAATTCGGTCGGCAGGGCCATCAGGGCCTCTGCACGGATGTCTGGGTGGCGGCCGGCCATCGGGTTTCCGTGGACACGGAAGGATCCGAAGACCGGCTGGGCCACAAGGCTGCCGAGAGCACCAGCGGAGCAGCGTCAGGATGCCTTGCACGCGGCAAGGCCACCGGCGCCGTCAGGCCGACACGAGACGGCAGCCAGGCACCCTGCCCCTTCGGGCGGGGTGCCGTGATGCACCGATCACTTGGCGTTCATTAGCGCCACGGTGGTGTCGAGCATCCGGTTGGAGAAGCCCCACTCGTTGTCGTACCAGCTGGTGACCTTCACCAGACGGCCGCTGACCTTGGTCAGCGTGGAGTCGAAGGTGGAGGACGCCGGGCAATGGTTGAAGTCGACCGAGACCAGCGGCTTGTCGTTGTAGTTCAGGATGCCTTTCAGTTCCTTGCTTTCGGAAGCTTCCTTCAGGATCTTGTTGACTTCCTCGACCGTGGTGTCACGGGCGGCGATGAACGACAGGTCGACCAGCGAGACGTTGATGGTCGGCACGCGCACGGCGAAGCCGTCCAGCTTGCCATTCAGCTCGGGCAGCACCAGGCCGACGGCCGCGGCAGCACCGGTCTTGGTCGGGATCATCGACTGGGTGGCCGAACGGGCACGACGCAGATCGGAGTGATACACGTCGGTCAGCACCTGGTCGTTGGTGAAGGCGTGGATGGTGGTCATCAGGCCATTGACGACGCCAATCTTGTCCTGCAGCGGCTTGACCAGCGGGGCCAGGCAGTTGGTGGTGCAAGAGGCGTTGGAAATGACCGTGTCCGAAGCCTTCAGCACGCCCTGGTTCACGCCGTAGACGATGGTGGCGTCCACGTCCTTGCCGCCAGGAGCGGAGATGATGACTTTCTTGGCGCCGCCAGCCAGGTGGGCGCTGGCTTTTTCCTTGGAAGTGAACAGGCCCGTGCACTCCAGCACCACGTCGACGTTCAGATCCTTCCAGGGCAGCTTGCTGGGATCACGCTCGGCCAGCACCTTGATCTTGTCGCCGTTGACGACCAGATAGTCGCCTTCGACCTTGACGTCACCGTTGAACTTGCCGTGGGCGGTGTCGTACTGGGTCAGGTGCGCATTGGTTTCGGGCTTGCCGAGATCATTGATGGCGACGATCTCGATGTCGTGCTTCTTGCCGCTTTCATAGTGGGCACGCAGCACATTGCGGCCAATCCGGCCATAACCATTGATTGCAACGCGAATCGTCATTTCTTTCTTCCTCTTGTATTGAAGGATCAGAGCCCCAGCACCTGCCGCACGGTGGCGGCAACGTTGTCGGCAGTCATGCCGAAATGCTGGTTGAGTACCGATGCGGGAGCGGATTCGCCGAAGCGATCGATCCCGACCACCGCCGCGGGGCGGTATTTCCACCAGAAATCGGTGACACCGGCTTCCACGGCAATCCGTGGAAGGTCGTCTGGCAACAGACGGCGTTTGTAAGCCACGTCCTGCTTGTCGAACGTGGTGGTGGATGGCATGGAAACCACCCGGACACGAATGCCTTCATCGGCCAGCTGGCGCGCGGCGGCCAGTGCCAGCGACACCTCGGAGCCGGTGGCGATCAGCAAGGCCTTGGCGGCACGCGGGGCATGCACCAGGTAGGCACCGCGACGGATCTCGTCGACGTCGACCACTTCGCGCTCGATGAAGGGCAGACCCTGCCGCGACAGCAGCAGGCAGGTGGGGCCTTCCTCGTTCTCGATGGCGGCCTGCCAGGCGATGGCGGTCTCGACCGTGTCCGCCGGGCGCCAGACCGACATGTTGGGGATGAGGCGCAGGCAGGCCGCAGTCTCGACAGGCTGGTGGGTGGGACCATCCTCACCCAGGCCGATGGAATCGTGCGTGAAGACGTGGATGACCCGCTGCTTGCTGAGCGCAGCCACGCGCAGGGCGTTGCGGGCGTAGTCGGAGAACACCAGGAAGGTGCCGCCGTAGGGAATGAAGCCGCCGTGCAGGGCCAGGCCGTTCATGACGGCAGCCATGCCGAACTCGCGCACGCCGTAGTTGATGTGGCGTCCACCGTTGAGATCGGCGTCATTGTCAGCCGACGGGCGCAGCATCTCGACGCCCTTCCAGGCGGTGAGGTTGCTGCCGGTGAGGTCGGCCGAACCACCCAGCAGTTCCGGCAGGGCCGGCCCCAGGTAGTTGAGCGCGCGCTGCGAGGCGGCACGGGTGGCAATGTTCTCGGCTTCCATCACCGTATCCATCACCAGGTTGTCCATGATGTCTTCC
>CAUVLK010000250.1:0-4544 GCA_963552635.1 uncultured Lautropia sp.
ATCGGTCCGTGGCATCTCCGCCCCCGAATGAGGGGGCAGGGGCTTCCCACTGGGCAGCGTCCGGCGTGCCCACGGACTCATCGACCGCTTCATCGGTGGCAGACCACGCTGAACCCGTCATCGTGGTGCGCGATCTGGTGCGCCGCTTCGGTGACTTCACGGCGGTGGCCAGCACCTCGTTCGAGGTGCGGCGGGGCGAGATCTTCGGCTTGCTGGGACCCAACGGGGCCGGCAAGACCACCACGTTCCGGATGCTGTGCGGATTGCTGCCGGCCACCAGCGGCTCGCTGCAGGTGGCGGGCGCGAACCTGCGAGTGGCACCGGCGCGGGCACGAGCCCGCATCGGCTATGTGGCGCAGAAGTTCTCGCTCTATGCCACGCTGACCGTGCGCGAGAACCTGGCGTTCTATGGCGCGGCCTATGGCCTGCACGGCCGACAGCTCGCCGAGCGGATGGAGGCCATGCTGCAGCGCTTCGATCTGGATCCGGAGGCCGAAAGCGGTCTGCTGCCGGCTGGCTATCGCCAGCGTCTGGCCATGGCGGCAGGGCTCATCCATGCGCCCGACATCCTGTTCCTGGACGAGCCCACCAGTGGCATCGACCCGTTGGCGCGACGTGCGTTCTGGCGCACCATCACGGCGCTGTCCGCGCAGGGCGTGACGATCGTCATCACCACGCACTTCATGGAGGAGGCCGAATACTGCGACCGCATTGCCATCCAGGATGCGGGGCGGATGCTGGCGCTGGGCACGCCGCACGAGGTGCGCGAGCTGGCGGGCGGGGCAGGCAGCGACATGAATGCGGCTTTCATCGCCATCGTCGAGCAGGGACGCCGGGAGGCTGTGACATGACCGGGATCGCTATCGTGAATCTGTCAGTCAGGCGAATGACATCCGGGCTGGGCGCCCGCCTGCGGGCAAGGAAGTGCACCCTCCTGTTTGACACTCACCCTCGGTACCCTGTTGTTGACCTGTGGACGCAGGAGAGCTGTTCATGAAGGCGACGGGTTTCTGGCACCGGCTGTGGGCGCTCGTGAAGAAGGAGTTCCACCAGATGCTGCGCGACCGCAGCAATCTGCTGGTGGGGCTGGCGCTGCCGGTGACACTGATCCTGCTGTTCGGCTACGGTATGTCCTTCGACGTGAAGGACGTGCGGGTGGCGATGGTGCTGGAAGATGCGTCTCCCCGGGTGCAGCAGGTGCTGGCCGGGCTGCGTGGATCCACCTACATGGAGCCGCGCTGGGCAGGCAGCATGCCCGAGGCCGAACAATGGTTGCGCCGGCACGAGGTGGAGGCCATCCTGCGGGTGCCATCGGACTTTTCCGGGCGACTGCATAGCGGCGGCGCGACGGTGCAGCTGGTGGTCAATGGCAGTGAATCCACGTCGGCTGCCACCATCGAGTCCTACGTGAATGGCGTGCTGGTGCTCTGGGCGCAGAAGGAGGCGGATCGGGCTGGCCCGGCCGGGCAGACCCTGGCGGCAGGCAGCGTGCAGATGCAGCAGCGGCTGTGGTTCAACGAGGCCGGCGAGAGCACCTGGTTCCTGGTGCCGGGACTGCTGGTACTGGTGCTCACGCTGATTGGGGCCTTTCTCACCTCGCTGCTCATTGCCCGTGAATGGGAGCGCGGCACGATGGAATCGCTCTTCGTGACGCCGGTGCGGCCGCTGGAGATCGTGCTGGCCAAGCTGATTCCCTACGTGGGAGTGGGGCTGGTGGACCTGGCCATGTGCCTGCTGGCGGCGCATTTCCTTTTCGAGGTGCCGATGCGAGGCTCGCTGGGCATGATGGTGCTGGGGGGCACGCTGTACCTGGTGGTGTCGCTGCTGATGGGGCTTTTCATTTCGGGGCGCACGCGCAACCAGTTTCAGGCCAGTCAGGTGGCCCTTCTGGGGAGCCTGCTGCCGTCGATGATGCTTTCGGGTTTCATCTTCGACCTGCGCAATGCACCGGCACTGGTTCAGGTCATCGGGCACCTGCTGCCGGCCACGCACTTCATGGGGCTGACCAAGAGCCTGTTCCTGATGGGCAACCACTGGCCGACCATCGTGCAGGACCTGGGCATTCTGCTGCTGTATGCGGTGCTGCTGCTGTGGGCCACGTTGCGCACGGTAAGAAAACGGCTGGACTGACAGGGCAGGGCGGTGGAGATCCGAACGCAGAGAGAGAAGCGGCAGGTGAAGGCGCGTGTTGTCGATCCTGCCCGGGAGGGCATCCGGATGAGGCAGGATGAAATGCATGGGGCGTGGCTGGCCGGATGGCTGCTGGCAGTCCGGCAGGTGCTGGCGCTGATCCGCAAGGAGCTGGTGGCGCTCTTCAAGGAGCCGGCCAACCGCATCATCCTGTTCGTGCCGGCGCTGCTGCAGGCGCTGCTCTATGGCTACGTGGGCACCTACGACCTGCACGACACGCCCTATGCGGTGCTGGACCAGAGCCGCAGCGAGGCCTCGGCCCGGCTGCTGGCCCGCGTCGAGAGCAACGGGCTGTTCCGGCAGGTGGCGACACTGGCTGATGCCCGGCAGATTGCCGACGTGATCGATGAGGGGCGCGCCATGTTCGTCGTGAGCATTCCGGCCGACTTTGCGCCCCGGCTCGCACAGGGACAGACCACGGCGGTGCAGCTCATTCTCGATGGCCGCAATTCGGTGACGGCGGGGCTGGCCTCGGGTTACGTGGGCAGCATTGTGGGCAGCTACAACCAGACGCTGCGGCAGGCGGCGGGGCTTTCCGGCACGGGCGGGGTGAAGATCGAGCGGCGTGCCTGGTTCAATCCGAACCTGGAGTCGCGCTGGTCCCTGATGCCGACGCTGATCGCCTCGCTGAGCTTGATACAGACGCTGCTGCTGGCGGCGCTGTCGGTGGCGCGCGAGCGCGAGCAGGGCACCTTCGACCAGCTGCTGGTGACGCCGCTCACGCCGATGCAGATCCTGGTGGGCAAGGCGGTGCCGTCGGTGCTGGTGGGCCTTCTTCAGTCGACCATCATCCTGGTGATCATCCGCTTCTGGTTCCAGATCCCGATGGCAGGGTCGATCGTGACGCTGTATCTGGGGCTTCTGGTGTTCACGGTGGCCGCCGTCGGCATGGGGCTGTCGCTGTCGGCGCTGTCGCTGACCATGCAGCAGGCCATGCTCTACACCTTCCTGGTGGTCATGCCGCTGATGATGCTCTCCGGCATGCTCACGCCGGTCCGCAACATGCCCGAGGTGCTGCAGGTGGCCACCTATGCCAATCCGCTGCGCTTCGGCGTGGCCATTGCGCGAGGCGTGTACCTGGAGGGGGCCGCGTTCGTCGACATCGTGCCGCACCTGGTTCCGCTTGTCGTGATGATCGCGGTGACGCTGCCGCTGGCCGCCTGGCTGTTCCGCCATCGGCTGGGCTGAACCTGCAGACCGATCAGGCTGTCCGCCACTCCCGGGCCAGTATGGCCACCAGTTGCGCAGCGGGCATCTCGCGGATCATCGGTGCGCCCTGACCGGCCCAGTGAGCGGCATAAGCGTGCTCACCCCGGCGGCTGGCCGCGGCATGGAGCTGCTTGGCGGCATCGTAGGCACGCGGGTAGGCGGCAGGCGGCGGTGCATCCGGCGCTTCGCCGTAGTCGATGAACGGGCTGACGATGCCACGGGCCGGACGGCCTGAAAGCACACGGGTCAGCCGGGTATGGGCTGCGTCGGCGCTCCTGAGGCGTGCACGGTAGGCTGCGTTGGCGGCGGATTCCGGACAGGCCACGAAGGCGGTGCCCAGCTGCGCGGCAGCGGCGCCCAGCTCCTGCATGGCGCGAATGGCGTGGCCGTCCATGATGCCGCCGGCTGCGATGATGGGCAGCCGGGTGTTCAGGACCAGCTGCCTCACCAGCACGGCGGTGCTCAGGTGTTCGTCGGGCGGGAGCGGCACACCGGGTTCGGGATCGAAGCAGCCCCGGTGGCCGCCGGCCTCGATGCCTTGCGCGATGATGGCATCCAGTCCGGCCGCTTCGATCCGACGGCCCTCATCCAGGTTGGTGGCGCTGGCCAGCAGGCAGATGCCGGCTTTCTTCAAGGCCTGCAGCTGGTGGGGCGCTGGCAGCCCAAAATGAAAGCTCACCACCGCCGGACGGGTTTCCAGCAGGACGTCCAGCATCCGGTCATCGTCCATGAAGCTGGGATAGACCTCGACCAGTCGGGTGGGGGGCGCCATGTCCAGACGGGCATAGAGCGGTGCCAGATGGTGCAGCCAGGCCGCATCGCCAGCCGGATCGGGGGCGGGCGTCCGATGGCAGAAAACGTTGACGTTGAAGGGCCGGTCGGTGAGGGCACGGGTGGCCTCGATCATCCGGCGCGCGTCTTCGGGCGAGCTGGCACCCGCGCCCAGACCGCCCAGTCCCCCCGCATTGCTGACGGCAGCCGCCAGTTCCGGCGTGGCCACGCCGGCCATGGGGGCTTGCAGGATGGGCAGGGCCAGGCCCAGGCGTTGCAGCAGGGGATGGAAGCGGTCATTGGTCATGGGTGTGTCTCCTGTGTTGCCGGATGGCCGGCAGTCGTTGTTGGTATCCCGGCAGCAGGCCCGCATC
>CAUVLK010000251.1:0-4537 GCA_963552635.1 uncultured Lautropia sp.
AACCAGTTTTCCACCTGCGCCCAGTTCAAGCCGAAATACACCGAATTCGAGACCCTGTGTGATGTCTGGGAAGTGCCTGCCGGCTGGAAGGCTGGTCAGCCCCTCAAGCACGTGATCCAGACATTCAGCAGGAAACTGCACTCCGAAATGGGCGGCAGCTACGGCGAACGGAGCTGGAGCAACCGCAAGGCCCCGCAATACATCAACGCAGAGAGCCTGAAGACCACGACCGAGGCCGTGAATGACCGGGGCGTGAGCGGTGCGGTGCTGGCCGCCATGCTGGATGCCTTCACCCCCCGTGCCAAGGGCATGCAGCGCCTGCCGGCCTATGCCACGGCCAGCCTTGCTCCCTACAAACGGCCTGCCTCCAGCCTGGATCCGCAGCGGGTTTCGTTCCACCACGACAGCCGGGCCACCACCTATGCTGACGACAGCGCCGACGCGGCCACCTATTCACCGGCCACCGGTAGCTACCTGTACGTGTTCAGCACCGGCGCATGGCTGAGCGAACAGGTACCCAACACACGCTCCCGGGACTACCCGCAGAACACGCTGGCCATCCACGTGAACGCCAACGCCCAGGGCCTGACGCTGCCCCGCTGGTCCGGCCTGAACGTCCGCGGCCGCAACTGGGAACTGAAGGCCACGCAGGTCTACGAGGGTGAACAGCTCAGCGGCGACCGTTCAGCCCTGACCATTGCCGCCAACAAGCAGATCATGTTCGGCATTCCCATCCAGTCCTGGTACGACGAAAAGAACAATCCCTATGCCCAGGTACAGCTGATCATCCAGCAGAGCCAGCCCAACCCGCGCACCGTGGACATGTGCTGGTACGTATCCGTGTTCCTGAGCGAATTCGGCCGGTATTGCACCACATGGACGGTGCCCGAAGGCTGGACACCGGGCCAGCCTCTGCTTCCACAGGGTTACCACGCCGAAACCGACAGGCCCAGTGAAAATGGTGTCCCCACCTGGAGCACGCAAGCCGCTGGCCAGTGAACCATGATGGCGCCTGATCCGACCCGCTGAAGCCGGGTCTGCACACGAGAAGCCACAGCCGGGCGAAAGCCCGGCTGCACGGCCCATCCGTTCCGAGGGGTTCCCTGAAATTCAGGGAACCCCTCTTTCCATCCAGATGCTTCTGGCCCGTTAAATTCCCGAATGGGACAATGATTCGCAACCTATATAAATTCGACGCAAATGTAAGAAATTTCACGCGGTATTAAATCGGTCGACACTCCGCAGACCGCTCTCCATACTGACCACAGAACAGGAAGAACACATCACGGAGACCATCACGCGGAGAGACTCATGCACGTCGAAAAACGCACAGCCCTGCATCCTCTGACCCTGGCCATCACGCTGGCACTGACCGCCTGCGGCGGCGGCCAGGATACCCCCCAGACCGATGCTGGCGGCCCGCAGACCAAGGCCGCCACCGATCTGACCGTCACGACACAGGATTCCTCGGCGACGCCCCATGCCAATGCATCCGGACGCACCACCAAGGAAGCCGTCACGCCCGATACCCCGCCCATCGCAAACAGCAAGATCCGTGGGGACGTGCTGATTCAGGCGTTGCTGTCGCAGACCAGCCATCAAGACGCCCAGGGGCGTGATCTGACCGCGTGGCTGCCACCCAATCACTACTACACCTCGGGCCGCGGCACGGAGCCCCCGAAATACGAGAGATTCTCGGGTCCTGTCATGCTGAGCCGAGAAGATATCGTGCCGGCCGATGGCACCGAAGCAGGCTTGGGCTCTCCCTACACTTACCGGATCGACGATTCCGTGGGCCCCACGCGCAACCCGGCAGGCGCGCCTACAACCTCCGTGGACGCCCACACCATCCGGCTGGGGCTATCTGCCCCGGGGCTGCCCAATCGTGGGGCATCTGCCACCCAGGCCGTCCCCCTCAAGCTCGACATCGCGGCACAGGTGATCGTGACCCTGGCGGGAAAAGAGTACACATTGCAGAGCGCCAATGGCCAGACCATCCAGTCCGATCAGACCTACGACATCGGAACCGAACACAACTGGAGCAACGGCACCTCGTATCCCTCGGCAAAACTCTACTCCGCTTCCGCGGGCAAGTCAGGGTTCCGCATCTGCATTGACGTGGATACCGTCGCAACGGACTACGGCATTCTTCATACCCGATGCAACGAGTGGGAAGTTCCGGAAGGGTGGAAACCCGGCCAGCCTCTGGTATACAAGGCGCTGACCTACGAAAACCGCTACACCAGCTATCAGTGGGATACCGCCACCACATGGAACTGGAACAATCTCAATGAGCCCCGGTACGTTCCCACCGAAAGCCTGAAGACTGCCACCCAGGCCGTGAATCAGTACGGCATCAGCGGTGCCCAGCTGGCCGCCATGTTCGATTCCACCAACGATCGGAACCGCGACATGATGAAGCACAGGCTGGCCGACTACGCCGATGCAATCCGCAGCAGCGATGCTCCGCAGCGCATTTCCCTCACGCACCAGAGCACGGGCGCAGCCTATGCCGATGGCGGAAAGGACAACTATACCCCGTTCGTCGATGGCTATTCGCCTGCCATCGGCAACTACCAGTACACCTTTGCCACCGGCAGCTATCAGGACCCGCAGAACCCTCGCGTCCCTCACGAGGACTATCCGCAGGTAGGGCTGGCCATGCAGGTGAACCATGACCTGAGCAAAGGCTTCACGCTGCCCAACCAGCTGAGTCTGAACTTCCATGGCATTGACCGGAACAGCAAGCAGGCCTACGAGCTGTACAAGGAAACACCGCTGCAGGGTACCAGCGCACGAACCTTCACCGACAATCAGTTGATCCCGTTCGGCAGCACCCTGCAGTCCTGGGCAACCCCGAACGATGAGACCAGCAAGAAGAAAGCCTCGGTCTGGCTGACACTGGAGCAGTCCCAATGGCATGCCAACGATGTGGACCTGTGCTGGCACATCAAGGCGACGGACGAGAAGGACAACACCGTGGCAGCCCACAAGTACTGCACCACCTGGCTTGCAAAAAATGATTGGGACCCGAACAAGTTCGGATCCGGTCGCGTCAGCGGCTATGGTGCCGAAGGCCGGGCCATGAGGTGGCGAACGAAATGATGCTCAGGGCGCCGCATGCTCCGGATGGTAGGGCCCGTACAGCAGCCCTCCCCGATCGCCATGGCTGAACAGCAGTGCATCGGCGGCGCCGGCCATCTCGTAACCACTGTCGTTGATGGCATCAAGAATCTGGAGGACCGCAGCTGAAACCATTGCCGTCAGGGTATCGTCGTTGGCATGGCCGGACTCCGAATGGCTGCTGGCGCGCCCTTCCCAGAGCGTCCTGCCATTCTTCAGGTCCACCAGCTTGCCTTTCACCGTCACCGTGGTCACGCTGCTGACCACCTGGTAGCGGGCGCCGTATTCCTCGACGTGCAGATACATCACTGCATCGGCCCCGAAGATCTCGCGCAGCTTGCGGATGGGTGCCTGCTGGATATCGTGCCCGTTGGTCAGCCCGTTCTGGCGGAACATCTCGTCCACCAGTGCCACCGGAAAGACATAATAGCCACGCTCGGCCAGCGGCACTGTGGCCTGCGCCAGCACACTGCTCTCGGCACGAATGTCCGTTGAATCACTGGTGGGCATCACCACCAGGATTGAACGCGGGTCACTTTGCTTCAGCGCCGAATAATCGTAGCCTTTCGGACGATGGCTCGCACAGCCCGCCAGCACCAGGGCCGACAGGGCCACGGCCAGCACCGATGACTTCATCATCTTGCGTGCCCTCCTGCAGCGTTGTCCTTCCCGGATGTCATGTCATGACCATCCTGCGGCTTGCTGGCGGCATCCCGTTTCCTGTCGCTGTCGTGCGTGCCCGATGTCGCACCTTTCGATTTCCGGCCTTCATTGCTTTTCCGTGTCTCAGCGCCGTCCGGTCCTGCACCCGGGTCAGAACGGGTTGCCGACACGTTCTCCGTCCGCCGACCCTGCAGCCGCGTCATGAACGTGGCGGATTCCGGATACAGCGCCTGCTCCTCGGCGAACTCGGCCTGCGCCTCATCATCCCGCCCCTGGCGGGACAGCACCAGGCCCAGCTGGCCATGCACCCCTGGCCCCACCTTCTTCTGTCGGGTCGCTGCATCGCTGATGATCTTTCGCAGTGCCTGCTCCTGCCCAGCCCAGTCATCGGTGCCGTCATACCAGGCGTGAATCGTGTCCGGATAGTTGCCCCAGTGATACAGCGTCTGCGGCCAGCTGGCACACGCTGCCAGCCATAACGGCAGCACCACCAGCGTCAGCCGGCCAAGGCCCTGATGCATGCCCTTCCCCTCAATTGGCCGGCGTCCAGCGCCCGGACTCGATGGCCGACACCAGATTGTTCACCGCCTCACGAATGGCCAGATCCAGCACCTTGCCATTGAGCGTGGCGTCATAGCCTGCCGTACCGCCAAAGCCCAGCACCTCGCGGTTGGACAGCTCGTATTCGCCCGCCCCCTGCGTGGAATACACCACCTCGGACGAATTCACATGCACCACATTCAGCGTCACC
>CAUVLK010000252.1:0-4508 GCA_963552635.1 uncultured Lautropia sp.
CGTGAGCATCGCCCTGGGCCAGCACCCGCAGGTTCTGGGAGCACGCCGCAACGCCGAGGCTATCCGCCACGAGGTGACGGGCGCCGCCAATGCGATGAACACCCGCTTCGGCGTGATTGCCGAACCTTCAGTGGGCTACACGCGTGGCCAGGGCCGCGACCGCCGCTCGGGCGATCTGGGGGCCCAGGCCATCAAGCCGATCTATGACGGCGGCCGCACCGACAACGAGACCGACCGCCAGCGCGCCCGTCTGTCCAGCGCCAACTACAGTACCGAAGCCTCGCGCGACGACATCGCGCTGCGCGTGGCCGATGCCTACATTGAAGTGGCAAAGCAGCAGCAGCTGGCAGAGCTGGCCCACGACTACGTGGACGGTATCGCCGCGCTGCAGCGACGCGTGAAGGAGATCGTGCGCATCGACAAAGGACGCGGCTACGACCTGCTGCAGACCGATTCACGGCTGGCACAGGCCCGTCTCACACTGGCCGACCGCGAGGGCCAGCTGGCCGAGGCGCGCGAGGCACTGGCGCAGCTGGTGGGCCAGCCCATCGGGAGCGTGACCAGCACGGAACCGCCGGGCGAGCCGATCCGCAGCCTGCAGGACGCGATGGACCTGCTGAACATGCACCCGTCGATCCTGGCGCGTCGCGCCGAGGTGACGGCCGCTCGCAAGGCGGCTGCCGTGGCCGATGCCTGGACCAAGCCAACCGTCAACCTGCGCGCACGCGTGACCAGCCCCCGCGACTTCGATGGCAAGCGGAAATGGTTCGGTGGCTACGATCTGGGTCTGGTGACCGACTGGAGCCCCTTCGACGGCGGCGTGGGCGCAGCCACGGCGGCGGCCGCCAATGCACAGGTGCTGACGGCCGAGGAAGCCGTGGCCAGCACGCGCCGTGTGCTGCAGACCGACGTGGCCCGCCACTGGACGCAGATCCAGTCGCGCGTGGGGCGCGTGGGCACGCGTGCCGAGCTGGTGGAGAGCACGCGTCAGGTGCGCGCTGCCTACTGGGAGCAGTTCCAGATCGGCAAGCGCAGCATCATCGACCTGCTCAACGCCGAGAACGAGATCTACGCTGCCCGACTGGGTGCCGCCACTGAACACGCCGAGCTGACCCAGGCCCGCTACCGGCTGCTGGGCGCCACCGGGCAGCTGCTGCCGCGCCTGGGCATCGCGCCGCTGCCGCCAGTGACCGACAGTGAACAGACACAGGCACAGCAAAGGAACGGAATTCCGCCATTGCCGGAACTGAACTGAAGACATGAGCACACAAGCACAGCCCCCCCAGGGCCATGAAGGACGGCCCGAACAGCCGACCCAGCCGCTGAACGCCACGATGACGCAGCCGCAGCCCGATCCGCTGCTGACGGCTCTGTCGCAGATGCTGGCGCGCTTCGACATCCACAAGAGCGAAGAGGCACTGGCCACCGGCATTCCGCACGAGCGCCCGCTGCAGCCGGCAGGCATGATGCGCATCGCTGAGGCCCATGGCTGCAAGGTGCGCATCCAGCACCGGGACCTCACCCAGATCAACCCGCTGCAGCTGCCCGTGGTGCTGCTGCTGCAGGACCTGCGCGCCTGCCTGCTGCTGGACTGGCGCAATGACGGCAAGGCCGTGATCCTGCCCTGCGAGCCCGGCGCCATCGAACTGGAAGTGACGCACGCCGACCTGCAGAAGCAGTACATCGGCACCTGCCTGCTGATCCGTCCGGCCATTGCCGAGGACAAGCGCAGCCCGATCGAGATCGACCGCCCGAAGGGGCACTGGTTCTGGAGCACGATCTGGCGCTTCCGCGGCTACTACGCCCAGGCGGCCGTGGCGGCGCTGCTGATCAACGTGCTGGCGCTGGCGGGCACCTTCTTCACGATGAACGTGTATGACCGGGTGATCTCCAACCAGGCCTACACCACGCTGTGGGCACTGGCCAGCGGCGTGATGGTGGCCATGCTGTTCGAGTATCTGGCCCGCAACCTGCGCAGCTGGCTCATCGACAATGCCGGCAAGAAGGCTGACCTGCTGCTGGGCTCAATGCTGTTCCGGCAGGCGATGATGTCGCGGCTGGAGAACCGGCCGCAGTCGGCTGGCGCCTTTGCCAACACGATCCGCGAATTCGAGTCGGTGCGTGACTTCGCCACGTCGGCCACGCTGGCCACGCTCACCGACCTGCCCTTCGTGCTGATGTTCGTCTGGGTGATCCACATGATCGCCGGGCCCCTGTTCTGGGTGCCGCTGGCCTGCATTCCCATCCTGGTGATCGTGGGCGGGCTGGCGCAGATTCCGCTGTCACGCTATGTGAAGGAACACCTGCGGGAAGGCTCGATCAAGCAGGGCATTCTGGTGGAGACGCTGGAAAGTGCCGAGGCCATCAAGGCGCTGCGCATGGAAAGCCAGGTGCAGACCCGCTATGAACGCGCTGCCGCGCTGACGGCCCGCACCTCGATGAAGAGCCGCAGCATCACGGCGATGGTGAACAACTTCACGGCGCTGCTGCAATCGATGTGCACGGTGGCGATGGTGGTGTGGGGCGTGTACCTGATCGGTGACGGCACGCTGACGATGGGTGCGCTGATCGGTGCAGTGATTCTGGCCGGGCGCACCATTGCGCCGGCAGCCAGCATCACGGCGCTGGCGGTGCGCTACCAGCAGGCCCGCACGGCGCTGTCGTCGCTGAACCGGGTGATGAACACCCCCACCGACCGCGATCCGGAACGCAACTATCTGCGCAAGCCCACCACGGTCGGTGCATTGGCGGCCGAAGGCATCAGCTTCCGCTATGACCCGATGTCGCCGGACTCGGTGCGTGACCTGAGCATGACGCTGAACCCGGGCGAACGGGTGGCTGTGCTGGGCCGCATCGGCAGCGGCAAGTCGTCGCTGCTGAAGGTGCTGGCCGGCCTCTATCTGCCGCGCGAGGGCTCGGTGAAGCTTGACGGCATCGAGCTGCAGCAGATCGAACCGGCCGACGTGCGCCGCCACGTGCTGTACGTGGGCCAGGACACGCGGCTCTTCTTCGGCACGCTGCGCGAGAACCTGAAGGCCGGCAATCCGCACATTGACGACGATTCGATGATGCGCATCGCCGATGCCTTCGGCGTGCACCAGATCGCCAGCCGCCATCCGCGCGGCTACGACATGCCGATCGGTGAAGGCGGCAACGGCCTGTCGGGCGGTCAGCGCCAGGCCGTTGCCCTGGCCCGGGCCGTCATCGCCAATCCGTCGGTGATGCTGCTGGACGAGCCCACCAGCGCGATGGACTCGGCCACCGAGACGATGGTGATGCAGGCGCTTTCCAGACTTTCCACGCGGCAGACGATGGTGTTCGTCACCCACAAGCTGCAGCTGCTGGACTTCGTGAACCGGGTGATGATCATGGATGCAGGCGTGCGGGTGGCCGATGGGCCGAAGGAAGCGGTGCTGCAGGCACTGAAGGAAGGCAAGATCCAGGGAGTTCGTCGTGTCTGAACAGAAACCCAACGCGGGGCGCGCCGTGGTGCCCTCCCCTGCCGAATCCGGCAAGTCGCAGCCGGTTCCGTCCGGCACCCCGAATGCACCCCGCACCTCGCGGGCATCCGGCGCGGCACCTTCTGCCCAGCGGGCCGTGGCAGTAGCTGCTCCGAATGCCGTGCAGCCGCGCGACACCTTCGCCCACCCCGCATATGCAGGCAGTGGCAGCGACTTCGACTTCATGCGCGACATGCAGCAGGCGATGGTCAACGATCGCCAGAAGAGCAGCTTCCTGCTGCTGGTGCTGATGGTGGCGCTGCTGGTGTCGGCCGCCATCTGGGCCCACTACAGCAAGCTGGAAGAAATCACCAAGGGGGATGCACGCATCATTGCCTCCAGCCGCGAGCAGGTGATCCAGTCGCTGGAAGGCGGCATTCTGGCCGAGATGCTGGTGCGCGAAGGCGCCACGGTGGAGAAAGGCCAGCCGCTGCTGCGCATTGACGAGACCAAGGCACGTTCGTCCTACAAGGAAGGTCTGAGCAAGGTGATCAGCCTGAAGGCGTCGGCGGCGCGGCTGCGCGCCGAATCCCGGGGTACGCCGCTGCAGTTCCCGGAAGACGTGCTGGCCGATGCCGAGGTGGTCGACAACGAGACCGACACCTACAACGCCCGCCGCGATTCGCTGCAACAGGCCATCGCCACGTCCAAGGCCAGCCAGGCACTGATCGGCCGCGAGATCAACATCACCAAGCCGATGGTGGCCAAGGGCCTGGTGGCCGAGACCGAGCTGCTGCGCCTGCAACGGCAGTACAACGACCTGTAGGCCGCCATGCAGGAGCGGATCAGCAAGTACCGTGTGGATGCCGCCAACGACCTGTCCCGCGTGGAAGCCGAACTGGCCCAGGTGCAGGAAGCACTGACGGCCCGCCAGGACCAGGTGACGCGCACGGTGCTGACCGCGCCGGTGCATGGCATCGTGAAGAACATCCGGATGAACACGCGCGGCGGGGTGATCCAGCCGGGTCAGGACATCATGGAAATCATCCCGCTGGAGGACCAGCTGCT
>CAUVLK010000253.1:0-4469 GCA_963552635.1 uncultured Lautropia sp.
GTGGTGGGACTGCTGGATGCCGCGGTGCAGCCCCAGTCACTCGTGCTGTCTCCACAGGAGGTGCAGGAAGCCTTCGTGGTGCCGCTGGCCTTCCTGATGAACCCGGCCAATCACCAGCGCCGGCTGGGCCGCTGGCAACAGGATGGGCGGCTCATCCAGCGCGCCTTTCACGCCATGCCCTGGCAGGCACCGGCGGGTCATACCTATTTCATCTGGGGAGCCACCGCCACCATGCTGCGCAATTTCTATCACTTCCTGGCGGCGTGACGGAAATGGGGGGCTGCCGTTGCAGCCCGAGGGGGCTCTTGGGCGAGTAGACCAATGGCTGAGGGCGAAGTGCAGAAGGCGGAGCTTGAGACTGTGCCAGTCCACTGCCTGTCGGTATCCCATGACGATGGCAAGACCCTGTCGGGAAAGCGATCTTCTTCGCCCCTTCAGGGCGTGATCATTACCATCGTACGGGTGATCCCAGTCTGGATGGCCGCGCCATGGACGACCAATCCCTGCAAATCCTCGTTTATTCCACGGTGGCAGGTGCCCCGTTTCTGCTGGTGAGGGGGGCGCTCAGGTACCGCTGGCCGGCTTGGCTGATGTTCCTGCTGGGGCTGGGTCTGCCATTCCTGATGTTGGTGCCGCGCGGCATGACAGGGCTGGGATGGTGGCCCCGATCGCAGATCGTCATCGGGATCCTGGCGTTCTACGGGTTGTTCGTGGGGGCCGGCATGGCCCTGGCCACCTGGATGAAACGCACCGGGCAGGTGGAGCGAAGGAGAACGTCATGACATGGCTGGATGTGCTGCGTTTGGTGGGATGGCTCCTGGGGTGTGCGGGGCTGGGCTTCTTCATGAGCTGGGCGTCCACGAGCCGGCTGGCGATGTGGAAGGTGTTCTGTATCGTCAGCGTGTGCTTTCTGTTTTCCCTGTGGCTGCCGCAGCTGTACGGGCCGCACGCTTTCCTGGCGCGCCCGTGGATCACGCTCGGCGTGGCGCCCGCGCTGTCCGTGCTGGTGGGCGCCTTGTGCACGGGCGTGATCCTCTGGGTGCGGCGCAGGATGGCTGCTGAATCATCTGAATCATCTGAATGATCGCTGCCATCCCGCGCGCCCGGCATGCTCAGCGCTGCTGCAGCGCCTTCTGCCGGATCAGCGCCTTGCGCTGCAGGGTCTTCACTCTCTTCAGGTTCTTGCTGGCTTCGGGCCGGGTCTGCCAGTAGAGCGTGCCGCTGTCGCCCACGGCGCTGCGGTCATCAGCCACCGAGATGCCCTTGAACTCGGGGGAGATGTCCAGTCTCCAGTCCGCCGGGATGCGCCAGTGGCTGCACGACAGGCGTTTGATGGCGGGCAGCTGCTGATCCAGGCACAGGCGGAACTCGTCCTTGGCCTTGCCTTTGAGCACCTTCAGCGTGGCCTGGTTGCCCTTGTCATCCTGCCAGTGCTGCAGCGCCTGGTTGAAGGGCACCACGTCGCCGGCGCGCAGGGTGTAGCTGCTGGTCGAGCGCAGCGGCGATGCTGCCGAGGCCGGGTCTCCGGTGGTGAAGCTGGCCTGCGTGGACAGGGTCAGCAGCGGGCGACCCGGGGTGGCTTCGCCGTCGACGCTGTAGAGGAAGCGACCCGGCGTGAAGAAGCCCAGCTCCTGATAGCCCTCGAAGAAGCGTCCCATGTGAACGTCCATCCCCAGCGTGACGGTCTGAGGGGTGAAGACGTAGTCCGGCAGCAGATTCCGGCTGTCGTGGCTCAGGAAGTTCTCGAATTCGTGGGTGTAGTGGGTCTGCCCCGGCTCCGTCCGGCCAGGATGGTCAATGCTGGACCACCCCTCGACATCGGGTACGGCGGGAACGCCATCGTTACGGGGCAGGGGCTGGCCGTCCGGGCCGGGGCCGTTCCAGGGCACGGCCGACCAGCTCTGGTAGTTCGGCCCGATGAGGGCGGGCACCGTGTCCACATAGTGGACCAGCACGCCAGCCAGCACGTCGCCACGCACGCCCCGGGAGGACACGGTGGCGGCCTTGTAGGCCGGATAGCGGGTCGTGGACTGCCAGGTCCGTTGCCGGTCGTCGCGTTCATCCACCACGCGCAGGCCCTGATAGGTGGGCAGCGCGCTCAGGGTCGTCCAGTCGGCGGGCACCTGCCAGAGCGTGCAGCTCAGGCGCTTCACGTTCTGGACCTTCTGATCCAGGCAGAGCCGTACCTGGTCCTTGGCCTGGCCTGCCATGGGCACAAGCTTCACCGAATCCCCCTGGGCGTTGCGCCATTCGGCCAGTGACTGGTTCAGCGGGATGCGCTGTCCGGGCGTGATGGCGACGGGGCGTGTGACGGCATCCAGCGTCAGGGTCTGGCCATCGGATGCGGCATCCTCGCCGCTGCGGCCGTTGCCGGTGCCGCCAACCCGCACCTGCGCCTGGCTGCCCAGGTTGAATGGGGTGTCGCGGGAATAGGCAAGGTACTGGCTGCCGTGGAAGTTCTCCTGGTAGGAGCCCTCGCTGACCATGTGCAGATCCAGCCCGGTGTCCAGCGTGGGATAGGCAAAGCCATCGACAGGGCTGTCCTGCAGCCAGCTGGCCTGGTGATAGCGATAGTGGCGGCTGTCGGGGTCCACCTGCTGCAGCCACTGGCCACCCTGCAACGGAGGCGTGTGCGCCAGGGCGTCGGTGTCGACCTGGCCCTTGTTTCCGGCTCCTCGCCATGGCCATGCGGGCCAGACGCGGTACTCGGGGGTCTGACCGTCCCAGGTGGTGCCCTGCAGCAGCAGGGTGGCCAGCAGATCACTGCTGATGCTGTGCGTGTCGATGGCGGCCTGGGTGGAGCTGGCCGCCTTGCTGCTGGGGGCCAGGGCGCCGTCGGTCGTCTGGGCGGACGAGGATGCGGCCGTGACCAGGCTGTTCGCGGTCGCCTTGGTCCGGGTTGCCGAGTCGTCCTGACCACTGCCGCAGCCGGCCAGCAGCGCGAGGATTGCCGCTGCGAGGATCGTGTGGCGGGAGGGTATGCACGTCGTCATGGTCTGCCTCCGTCTGTTGGCGTGGGGAAACGATTTGCATGCAGCCACCATAGCGCGTGTCGATGATCCTGCGACGAATGTAGTGTTTGGTTACTTGATTTCGGGGTTTTCGGAACGGTTCCTGGTGGGTGATTACAACGTAAAGAAAGTTTTCGTGACAGGACGGTGTGCTGCTCCCTGTCGGAACATGACATCATGCGCCGAGCCAATGCTCAGAAATCATGGCCTGCATGCCCCTGATTGTTGACCGAATTTCGTCGAATCAGCGTCAGTGCAGGCAGCGGCCCAAGTCCGGACGTAGGGGAGGCCCCGAGCACTGAGGGCATTCCGGTGACGGAGAGAAGCAGGGATGGGCGCCTTGGGGGCGCCCAGGCAGGTCTTGCGTTTTGTAATTTCTGCTTCCTGTCTTCTGCACTCAACCCTCAACGCCGCGGACGCCTAGTCGTAATCCACCAGCTGCTGGAACAGTTCGTAGCGGTGCGGGTCGATGTCGCCGCGTTCGGCCGCATCGCGGATGGCGCAGCCGGGTTCATCGTGGTGCTGGCAGTCGTTGAAGCGGCACTGGCCCAGGTAGGGGCGGAACTCGGGCATGGCGTGCAGCAGCTGCCAGCGGCTCAGGTGCGCCAGCTCGAACTGCTGGAAGCCCGGGGTGTCGATCAGCCAGCTCTGGCCATCAGGCAGGATGAAGGCGCGGCTGAAGGTGGTGGTGTGACGGCCGCTGGACAGAGCGGTGGAGATCTCGTTGGTCTGCTGGCTGGCGGTGGGCACCAGGGCGTTGAGCAGGGTGGATTTGCCCATGCCGCTCTGGCCCAGCAGCACGGTGCGCTTGCCGACCAGGCGTTCCTGCACGGGTTCCAGTGAGGCGGGATCCTTCAGGGCCGAAATGGGCAGTATCGGGTAGCCCAGCGACTCGTAGACGCGCGTGCGCGCCTTCACCTGCTCGAATGAATGGCTCAGGTCCTGCTTGGTCACCAGCACCAGGACGGGGATGTCCTCGGCCGTGAGGCCCAGCAGCAGCCGCATCAGCAGCGCCTCGTCGAAGGCGGGGTAGCCGCTGATCAGCACGGCGGCCTGATCGACGTTGGCGGCGATGATCTTCTGCCGGAAGGCGTCGCGGCGGCGCACCTGGTTGCGACGTGGCGCCACGCTCTCGATGGCCGAAGGGCCGCTGTCGGCCTGCCGGTAGGTCACGTGGTCGCCCACCACGCAGTCCAGTCGTCGGCCTACCGCCATGGCGGGCAGGTGCGGCCCGCCGTCCGTCGGGGCCAGCAGGAACTGGCGGCCGTAGGCGGCCATCACGTCGGCCTGCAGTCGCTCGGAACGGGTCTGGCCGCGTGGCTGGACCTGACTGCCGGCTGGGGTCTTGCGGGTGTAGGAACGGCTGCCGCCCGGTCGGGGTGGCTGGCGTCCCAGGCCCTTGTTGGCCAGGGCCATGGCCTCGTCGACGGAGTCGCTGACGGCGGCATCAGCACCCAG
>CAUVLK010000254.1:0-4468 GCA_963552635.1 uncultured Lautropia sp.
TCGTGGTCGGGGCGGGTGTACCGCTCGTTGCACCATCAGCCGCGGGGGGCGTGGGGGCGGGGGTGGCCGGTTGTGGCTGAGGCTGAGCGGCCGGAGGTGTCGTCTCGTTGTCGACCGGCGGGGTGGCTGTGTTGGGCGTGCTACGTGCGCGGTTGTCGGAAAGCGCGGAAGACGGCGTCTCAGGACTGGATGCCGGAGGCGTGCTGTCGGTGATCCCGCTTCCCGTGTTCGCAGACGCGAGAGGATTCACAGGCGCGACAGGGCTGGCGGAAACGGCCTTGTTGCCGTTGTCATTGCCACCGCCGCCACCGCAGGCGGTCAGAAGAAGGGCAAGGGCGGCAACGCTGCATGACAGGTGTGCAGGGGTCTTCATGGATGGCGTTTCTCGAAATGTTGTTCCGTGGCGACGTAATGTCGCGGAATGTCGTGGCGCCAAGCTTAGACCCAAAGCCTGGGGGTTCGATGCCTCGCAGGGCGGGCATCGTCTGTTGCGCGTCGATTTGTAAGCCAGCCTGGGGTGCGGTTACAGATCCTGTCGTCCTGATCCGACAGTCATTGGACGATCTGCGCCGGGGGTGAACCGTCTGGCGGTTCCTTCTCGCCCCGGCGGCAGAAGGTTCATGGCTTCATGCCTAGCAGCGGTCGCAGATATCGTCCTGTGTGGCTGGCCTCGCAGGCGGCCACGGTCTCGGGCGTGCCGGCTGCCACCAGGTGACCGCCGCCCGCACCGCCTTCGGGGCCCATGTCGATGAGCCAGTCGGCGGTCTTGATCACGTCCAGGTTGTGCTCGATGATGACCAGCGTGTTGCCCTGATCGCGCAGGCTGGTCAGTACCTTCAGCAGCAGGGCGATGTCGTGGAAGTGCAGGCCCGTGGTGGGTTCGTCCAGGATGTACAGGGTGCGGCCGGTGTCGCGCTTGGACAGTTCCTGCGAGAGCTTGACGCGCTGGGCCTCGCCACCGGACAGCGTGGTGGCACTCTGGCCCAGACGGATGTAGCCCAGACCCACGTCCAGCAGGGTCTGCAGGCGGCGGCTGATCTGCGGTACGGACTCGAAGAAGGCATGGGCCTCTTCCACCGTCATGTCCAGCACGTCGGCAATGCTCTTGCCCTTGTAGTGGATCTCCAGCGTCTCGCGGTTGTAGCGCTGGCCCTTGCACACGTCGCAGGGGACGTACACGTCGGGCAGGAAGTGCATTTCCACGCGGATCATGCCGTCGCCTTCGCAGGCCTCGCAGCGTCCGCCGCGCACGTTGAAGGAGAAGCGCCCCGGGCCATAGCCGCGCTCGCGGGCAGCGGGCACGCCGGCAAACAGTTCGCGGATGGGCGTGAAGAGCCCGGTGTAGGTGGCGGGGTTGCTGCGCGGGGTTCGACCGATGGGGCTCTGGTCGACGGCAATCACCTTGTCGAAGTGGTCCAGGCCGTCAATCTGGCGGCAGGGGGCAGGTTCGGCCTGGGCGCGGTAGAGCTTCTGCGCCAGCGTCTTGTACAGGGTGTCGTTGATGAGGGTGGACTTGCCGCTGCCCGAGACGCCGGTGACGCAGACCATCAGGCCCACGGGGATGTCGATGCGCGCTTCCTTCAGGTTGTTGCCGCTGGCATCCAGGATGCGGATCCAGCGCCGGTCAGGCGCCTTGCGCTCGGTGGGTACGCCAATCTTCAGGGCGCCGCCCAGATATTGGCCGGTGAGGGATTCGGGCTCGTCGATGATGTCCTGCACGCTGCCCTGGGCGATGACCTCGCCGCCGTGCTCGCCGGCACCCAGGCCCATGTCGACCACGTGGTCGGCGGCGCGGATGGCGTCTTCGTCGTGCTCGACGACCAGCACCGAGTTGCCCAGGTCGCGCAGGTGGGTGAGGGTAGAGAGCAGCCGGTCGTTGTCGCGCTGGTGAAGACCGATGGAGGGCTCGTCCAGCACGTACATCACGCCGGTCAGCCCGGAGCCGATCTGTGAGGCCAGCCGGATGCGCTGGGCCTCGCCGCCGGACAGGGTGTCGGCCGAGCGTTCCAGCGACAGGTACTGCAGGCCCACGTCGTTCAGGAAGCGCAGGCGGCTGGCGATCTCGCGGATGATCCGCTCGCCGACGGCAGCCTTGGCGCCTTCCAGCTTCAGGTGCTCGAACCAGTGGGCGGCCTCGCCCAGCGTCCAGGCGCTGATCTCCCAGATGGGTTTGTCATGTCCCGCGGGGCCGACGCGCACGTTGCGGGCGTCGATGCGCAGGCGGGTGCCCTGGCAGGCGGGGCAGGTGCGGGTGTGCTGGAACTTGGCCAGTTCATCGCGCACATTGGCCGAATCGGTCTCGCGGTAGCGGCGCTCGAAGTTGTGGACGATGCCCTCGAAGGGACGGGTCTCGGTGGAGGGCTTGCCGCTGGCGCTGAGCGTGGTGAAGGTGATGGTTTCGCTGCCCGAACCGAACAGCAGGATGTTGCGGATCTTCTCGGGCAGTTCCTCGAAGGGCAGGTCCAGGTTGAAGCCGTAGTGGATGGCCAGGCTCTGCAGCTGCTGGTAGTAGAACTGGTTGCGCCGGTCCCAGCCGCGCACGGCGCCGGCACCCAGGCTCAGGTTGGGAAACTGCACGATCCGCTCGGGATCGAAGAACAGTGTGTGGCCCAGGCCATCGCATTCCGGGCAGGCGCCCAGCGGGTTGTTGAACGAGAAGAGGCGCGGCTCCAGCTCGGGCAGCGACCAGTTGCAGATGGGGCAGCCGTAGCGTGACGAGAACAGCATGGCGCGCTCGGGGCCTTCGTCCATGGGCTGGGCGATGACGCGGCCGTTGGCCAGGTTCAGCGCCGTTTCCAGCGATTCGGCCAGCCGCTGGCGGATGCCGTCGTTCACCTTCAGACGGTCGACCACCACGTCGATGGTGTGCTTCTGGCTGCGGTTCAGCTCGGGTACCTGGTCCAGCTCGTGGATGCGGCCGACGCTGTCCGCGCCCTGTTCGCTGCCGTCGGCGCCGCCCTCGCTGCGAATGCGCACGCGCACGAAGCCCTGGGCCTGCAGCTGTTCGAAGAGTTCCAGATGCTCGCCCTTGCGGTTTTGCACGACGGGCGCCAGGATCATCAGCCGGGTTCCCTCGGGCAGCGCCATGATGGCATCCACCATCTGTGAGACGGTCTGGGTCTCCAGCCGCTGGTCAGGGTGGTCCGGACAGTAGGGGGTGCCGGTGCGGGCGAACAGCAGCCGCAGGTAGTCGTGGATCTCGGTGACGGTGCCCACCGTGGAGCGCGGGTTGTGGCTGGTGGACTTCTGCTCGATGGCGATGGCGGGCGACAGCCCCTCGATCAGGTCGACATCGGGCTTTTCCATCAGTTGCAGGAACTGCCGGGCATAGGCCGAGAGCGACTCCACGTACCTGCGCTGCCCTTCGGCATAGAGGGTGTCGAAGGCCAGGGACGACTTGCCCGAGCCCGACAGGCCGGTGATGACCACCAGCTGGTTGCGCGGGATGTCGAGCGAGATGTTCTTCAGGTTGTGGGTGCGTGCGCCGCGTACGCGGATCATCGGTCGGTCGATGTCCGGGTGGGCGTGAGGGGCAGGCTGCGGGCGGGAGGTCTTGGTGGTCATGCGGTCGGGATGGGCGTCCTGCGGATCCCGTAATGAGGCGAACCTGACACTATACCCAATTGATTGGACGATCGTGCAGTGCCGCTGTTGCCCGGGGCACGGCATGGCGGACGCCGGCCAGCGGTGTCGGTGCGCTGGACGATGAGGCAGCGGAGCGGATTCCGGCCCGGAATCGCGCCTCTGTGTCGGCGCATTGGACGGCGAGGCAGCGAGGCGGCATGCGTTCCAGGGGGCGGCCGGGCCACTGATACCATTGCAGTAGCCACGACGACCCTATTCCCCCCATCAGCATGAACGATTCCCTCGGTAAGGCGCCTGCCGGCGATCAGGACGGCGGGCCGGTGCGCATGTCGCGCCAGGAACTGCGCTCCAGTCTGTGGCTGGCCAGTCTGTATGCCATTCGCATGCTGGGGCTGTTCCTGGTCCTGCCGGTGTTTGCGCTGCATGCCCGGCAGCTGCCGGGAGGGGATGATCCGGCCTGGGTGGGTTTCGCCTTCGGGGCCTATGGCCTCACGCAGGCGCTGTTGCAGATTCCCTACGGTGCGGCATCCGATCGCTTCGGGCGCAAGCAGGTCATCACGGTGGGGCTGCTGGTGATGGCAGCCGGCAGCGTGCTGGCGGCCATGGCCGACACGGTGGCGATGCTGGCCGTGGGCCGGGCGCTGCAGGGCGCCGGTGCGGTCTCGGCGGCCATCAGCGCGCTGGTGGCCGATTCCACTCGCGACGAGAACCGCAGCAAGGCCATGGCGCTCATTGGCGTGATGATTGCCATGTCCTATGCGGTGTCGCTGGTGGTGGGGCCGGTGCTGTATCAGCGCGTCGGGCTGTCGGGCATGTTCCTCTTCACCGGGGCGCTGGCGCTGCTGGCCATCGGCGTGCTGTGGCGGCTGGTGCCCAGCCCGGT
>CAUVLK010000255.1:0-4459 GCA_963552635.1 uncultured Lautropia sp.
AATAACCTGAAGACGGCAGGGTTATACAGCCGCCGGCTGGCCTGGGGCAGTGCTGCTGCAGCCGGCAAGGCTGCCATCGAAAGCGCCTATGTGTGGTTTCGACCCGACGCCGATCTGCTGGCACGCCGCGGTCACGAGGCCATGACTCGTCTGGCCCAGGAGACTCTGGCGCGCCAGGCGGCGGGTGACAATCGCGGACTGATCATTCTCACGCCGCATATCGGCTGTTTCGAGATGGGGGCGCGTGCCTATGGCCTGACGGCGCCCATTACCGTGCTGTACAAGGCGCCGCGCCATCCGGTCATGCATCGGTTGCTGCGGGCGGGGCGATCGCAGACCGGGGTGACGCCGGTGCCGGCCGACACGTCGGGGGTGCGAGCCCTGCTGCGGGCGCTGAAGCGCGGGGAGGCGGTGGGCATCCTGCCTGATCAGGTGCCCTCGGCTGGTGACGGTCTCTGGGCCGATTTCTTTGGCCGGCCGGCCTTCACCATGACCCTGCCGCTTCGGCTGGCACAAAAGACCGGGGCCCGTGTATGCTTGATGGCGGTGTGGCGTCAGGCCGACGGTCGGGGCTGGGAAGTGGAGGTCGAGGACCTGGAAGGCCCTCCGGATCCGGCCTCTCTCAATGCCCGCATCGAGGCGCTGGTGCGGCGGCGTCCCGAGCAGTACGTCTGGAACTACAACCGTTACAAGGTACCGGCCGGCATGACGCCGCCGGCCCGAAACCCCGAGGTGAACATGGCCATGGGCTGCATCCCGCCCGTTCATCCCGAATCTGGAGGATAGCAACCGGTGAACGTGTCGCGCATTCTGCTGGCAGTATTCCGCATGCTGGCAGCGCTGCCGTATTCCTGGCTGCGTCGTCTGGGCAATCTGGCGGGGGTCGTGCTGTACCACGGGGTACGGCGGCGCACCCACATTGCCCGGGTGAACCTGCGACTGTGTTTCCCGCAGATGCCCGAGCACGAGCGTGAGGCGCTCATCCTGGCGCACTGCAAGTTCTTCGCGCGCAGTTTCCTGGATCGCTTCATGCTGTGGTACCGGCCGGCCGAGTACCTGCGCAAGCTGGTTCAGCTGGAGAATGTCCATCTGCTCGACGAGCTGGAGGGCAAGCCGCTGATCCTGCTGGCTCCCCATTTCCTGGGGATGGATGCGGGTGGCACGCGCCTGTCCATGGACCGCACCATGTTCACCATGTTCGCCAACCAGAAGAACAAGGTGTTCAATGAGGAAATGCGCAAGGGCCGGGCCCGCTTCAGCGGTGCGATGGTGCTGTCCCGCCAGGACGGGCTGCGCGGCGCGATCCGCAAGATCCGCGAAGGGGTGCCTTTCTATTTCCTGCCCGACATGGACCTGGGGGCGCGCGATTCGGTCTTCGTGCCGTTCTTCGGCGTGCCGGCAGCGACGGTGACCTCGGTGGCGCGGCTGGCGCAGATGACCGGTGCCCGCGTGCTGCCCTGCGTGACACTGATGACCGACACCGGCTACCGCACGACCTTCTATCCCGCCTGGGAGAACTTCCCCGGAGACGATCTGGAAGCGGCCACGCGGCGGATGAACGAATTCATCGAGGCACGGGTGCTGGAGGCGCCGGCACAGTATCTGTGGACGCACAAGCGCTTCAAGACCCGGCCGCCGGGCGAACCGGACCCGTACCGGGTGAATGGCCTGCCCATGCCCGATACCGAGACCGAGGAGGTGCCGCTGGAGGACAATGGTCCGGCCACCGAGGGGAGGACGGCATGAAGCTGCGACTCACGAAGATGCACGGCGCCGGCAACGATTTCGTGGTGATCGATGCCACCCGCGGCATGCCACCGGTGTCGCTGGCGCAGTGGCGCTGGCTGGCCGATCGCCATGTGGGCGTGGGGGCCGACCAGATCCTGATCGTCGAGCGTCCCACGGCAGAACAGGTGGCTGCGGCCGGCCCCGAAGGGCTGGATTTCGTCTACCGGATCATCAATGCCGACGGCATCGAGGTGGAGCAGTGCGGCAACGGCGCGCGCTGTTTCGTGCGCTTCGTGCACGAGCAGGGACTGACTGACCGTGACCGGATCCGCGTGCTGACGCGCGGTGGCATCATCTCGCCCCGGCTGATGCCCGATGGCGGGGTGGAAGTGAACATGGGCGAGCCCTCGTTCGATCCGGGCAGGCTGCCGTTTTCCACACGGGGGCTGGTGCCCCGGCAGCAGGGGCAGGCCATGCTGTGGCCGCTGGCGCTGGAGGCGTCGCCCGGCGAGGTCTTCACGCGCGAGGTGGCACTGGTGTCCATGGGCAACCCGCACGCGGTGCAGGTGGTCGAGGACGTGAAGCAGGCGCCCGTGCAGACCGAGGGGCGCCTGATCGAACTGCATCCGCGCTTCCCGGCGCGGGTCAATGCCGGTTTCATGCAGGTGCTGTCGCGCGGCGAGATTGCGTTGCGGGTGTTCGAGCGCGGTGCGGGCGAGACGCTGGCCTGCGGGACCGGAGCCTGTGCGGCCGCCGTGGCGGGCATGCAACAGGGGCTGCTGGATCATGAGGTCCGGGTCCGGGCGCTGGGTGGAACGCTTACCATCCGTTGGGAAGGGCCGGGTTCCCCGGTCTTTCTGGCAGGTCCGGCCGTGACGGTGTTTTCCACCGAGGTCGAGCTGCCCGATGACCCGCCCGGGGCGGACGGGGCGGCCTTGCGCTGACGCGGGGCGCCCTTTGCTGGCGCGGCCCCGTTCGGATGGGCCGTGTGGCGCCGATGTCTTTGCAGGATTCACGATGAGTTTCACGTCATTGCCGGGGGGCGCTCCCCGAGAGACCGACGAGGGCCGGCGCGTCGATGCGCTGAGCGCCGACGAGGTGGCTGCTTGGTTGCAGCGCAATCCCGAGTTCTTCGAGTCGCACCGCGACATGCTGAGCCAGCTCAAGCTGCGCCATCCGCATGGGGGGCGCGCCATCTCGCTGATCGAGCGCCAGGTGACGGTGCTGCGTGACGCCAACCGCATGCTGGAGAAGCGCCTGGCCGACTTCCTGCGCATCGGCCGCGACAACGATGCGCTGTCGATGAAGATGCAGGGGCTGGCGCATGCGCTGCTGGGCGAGCGCGACCCGGCGCGGCTGCCGGGGCTGCTGTGCGCGGGCCTGCGGCGCGGTTTCGACGTGCCCTTCGTGGTGGTGCGGCTGTGGGCGGAGGTGAACCTGCCCGAAGCGTCACAGGGGCCGGTGTCGGCCAGCCTGCGGCAGTGGGCCGACCGGCTGGAACAGCCCTATTGCGGTCCGGCCACGCAGGACGAGATCCTGGGCTGGTTCCCCGAGCGCGGTCAGGAAGTGGCCTCGATGGCGGCCATGGCACTGCGCGCGGGCAACGAGATCCGCAGCTTCGGACTGCTGGTCATTGGCAGTCATGACCCCAACCGCTTCCAGGCGGGCATGGGCACCGTGGTGCTGGAGCAGCTGGCCGACATGGCGGGCGCCTCGCTGTCGCGGGCGCTGCCGCCGAAGGAATCGGCCTGAACATCCGCGCCGACATCGACGCCTGGCTGCGACGGCTGGAGACCGAGCGCGGCTACTCGGCGCATACGCTGGATGCCTATCGGCGCGATCTGGCGACCCTCGTGGTGGGCATGGGGGAGCGCACCGACTGGGCGGCCGTGAAGGAGGCCGACATCCGGCGCTGGGTGGCTGCGGCGGCCCGTGACGGGCTCTCGCCGGCCTCGCTGGCCCGGCGGCTGTCGGCATGGCGGGGCTTCTTCGATGCGCTGGCCGAGGATGGGCGAATCCTGGCCAACCCCGTGCAGGGGGTGCGGCCGCCCAAGCGGCCCCGCCGCCTGCCCAAGGCGCTGCCGGTGGACCAGGCCGTGCAGCTGGTCGATGGTCCGGTGGAGGCCGAGCAGGCTTTCACCGCCAGCCGCGATCGGGCCATGGCCGAACTCTTCTATTCCAGCGGCTTGCGCCTGTCGGAACTGACGGCGCTGGACCACCGTTGGTTGCAGGCATCAGGGGACGGAGCCCGTTCGTCGGCCTGGCTGGACCGTCCGGCAGCCGAGGTGCAGGTGCTGGGCAAGGGCGGAAAGCGTCGCACGGTGCCGGTCGGCCGTGCTGCACTGGCGGCGCTGGATGCCTGGCTGGAGATCCGTGGCGAGTGGCTGGCGGCGCATCCGGCAGCCGATACGGCGCCGCTTTTCCTGTCGCTGCAGGGGCGGCGGCTGAGCAACCGTTCGGTACAGCTGCGGATGGATGCGCTGGCCCAGCGGCGTGGCCTGCCTCAGCACGTCCACCCGCACGTGCTGCGACATTCGTTTGCCAGCCACATGCTGCAGTCCTCGGGTGATCTGCGGGCCGTGCAGGAGCTGCTGGGCCATGCCAGCATCGGCACCACGCAGGTGTACACGGCCCTGGATTTCCAGCATCTGGCGGCCGTTTATGACGCCGCGCACCCGCGCGCGCGACGGCAGGGTGGGGCGCCCGGTGGGGCTACTGCCAGTGCTGGCGG
>CAUVLK010000256.1:0-4449 GCA_963552635.1 uncultured Lautropia sp.
GCCACCACGCCCCCCGCGGCTGATGGTGCAACGAGCGGTACACCCGCCCCGACCACGAAACCGGTACCCCTTGTTTCGGCGCAGGGCGTGCGCGGTGACGTGCTGCTGACGATGCTGGACCAAAGGTCCTGCACTCCCTTCGGGACTCTGAGTGCGTCCCACGACGGCCCCAGCCTGGAGAATGACGGAGACTTCCCGCCGCCATGGATCAGCCACTCGCTCTCGGCAGAGAATTACCTCATCAACCCCGAACACCGAAGCAGTTATGAACACTCCCCCGTTCCGGGAGCCCTCTGTCCGCCCGTCCTCATCTACACCCCGGCTGCCACCGGCGTTTACACCTATCGTCTGAACAGCTCCATCTACGGGCGATTCACCTCCCCGGACTCTCGCCCCCGAGGCTTCAGCATGATGCACACCAGCGTCCCGGTTGCCGTTTCCCAGGACGCCGTCATCATTGGAAACCGCATCGAAGCAACAGCCGATGCCTTCTGGGGCAAGACATTCAGGGATGCGAATCCGGATGGTCAGCCCAAGGACACCGAATACAACCTCGGCCAATCCCCAAGCAGCAAGACCATCGGATTGGACAGCTTCGTACCGATCGGCGTGCTGACAACATGGAAGGATGAATCCAACGGAAGCGATTCCTACACCATGACGACGCACATGATGCTGCTGCCCGGAAGCCATGCGCGGCAGGCCAAACTGTGCTTCGACACCTACATGAAGTACGTGAAGCGCCTGCACTGCACCGTCTGGACCGTGCCCGAGAACTGGAAACGGGGCATGGAACTCAAGGATGACGGCCAGTACATCGTGGATGACCGCTCGACCTATCCCGGCGAGTCCGGCCTGCTTTACTGGCGCACAAGCGGGCGTGGTTGATCACGCCTGAGCGGGTCCACGCGCCACAACAGTCACGTGGGCCCGCCACCACACCCACCCACCGTCCAGCCGCGGCCTGACGCCGTATCATCGGTTGCCACCGCGGCAAGCTCCCTCGTTCTCCGGTCTGTCTCTATGCTGCCGGGCATCACCTTGGCGCCCGAGAGCATGGACGGCCTCAAAGCCCCTGACTCCTGGATACGCCACTCATACAGCCCGGGAGAGCGATCATGATGAAGGACAGGTTCCGTGTTCCAATGACGGCCGCTGCGCTGGCACTGCTGCTGGCGGCCTGCGGAGGCGGTGGTGGTGGCGGTACGGAAGGCAAGGCCGTGTCGGCCAGCCCGCAAGCCCCGACGCACCTCGACGTGACCGACGGCGCCAGCAGCACCACCCATCCGGGCAGCAGCAGCAATCCGACATCCACGCCGGTCGCGTCGCCTTCCAGCCCCGCTACGCCGACCGTCACGCCCGACGATGACCGTGCGGGCCGCAACCAGGGCACGAGCACCGACGGCAACCAGCCCGCCGCACCCAGCGCCGTGGCCGCGCTGTCGTCCCAGGGCGTGCGTGGTGAAGTGCTGCTGAGCATGCTGGACCAACGACCGTGCGACAACTTCGGTGTGCTGTCATTTGCGCCTGATGGGAACCCGGTGCCTGAAGCTCAGGACGACACGCCCGAAACGGTCTTCGGCACCACGCTGTCGCAACCCGGCAACCACGAGACGGGCAGCAACTACGTGCGCCGCCCTGGCGTCGACGGCAATCCGTCGCATGCGCCCAATGCCATCTGCAGCGACGACCAGATGTACGCGCCTGCCCGTCCGGGTACCACCTATGTGATTCACCAGGACAGCAACCCGGTCTATCGCTTCACGCCGGCCACCGTGAAACGCGGCTTCCATTACTTCGGTGCTCGACTGTCGCTGCGGGTCAGCAACGATTCGTTCAGCATCGGCAATGTCGTGCACCTGGCCGAGAAGCAGGATCCGGGCCGTGCGTATGCCGAGGCCCATCCGGAAGCCCAGGAACCGGACGTGCAGCGGTATGAATGGACTGCCGACAATGACCTGACCATCCGCAACGGTGCGCTGGTTCCCTTCGGCATTCTGAAGGAATGGAAGGAAGGCAACCTCTCCTACCAGATCATGCTGGTGCGCGGCGATCAGCCCGGTCAGGCCAAGCTGTGCTGGAACACCCACCTGCAGCACGTGAAACGTCTGCACTGCACCATCTGGAACGTGCCCTCCAACTTCCGTCAGGGCACGATGATGAAGGTGCAGCAGTACGTGGCGGACGATCGCAGCACCTACGAAGGCGAGAAAGGCACGTCCTACTGGCGTGCGGGCAACGACTGATCGCGTCAGCCCTGCCCCCTGCCTGCTTCCTGCAGGCCTCGGACCGCCTGCCCGGCCTTTGCCGGCAGGCGGTTCCTGCATTCAGGGCCCGCGTCCCTACATGAATTCATTGCTGCGAACACACCACAAGAGCCCTGAAATTTGTAACAGTCATTTCCAGTCGCTGACGATTTGATGCGCTTTTGCCCAAGCAGACGCATCACGCTCGATCTGCAGCCAGTGTTCCTCGTATCCTGTCCGTGAGGACGGCATCGCCGGGACGCAGTACGTCCCGATCGCCGTTGCCGTGTTCGACAACAGGAGGTTCATGATGCAGACATATCGACTTGGGGCCCCGCTGACGGCCGCCGCACTCTCCCTGCTGCTGGCTGCCTGCGGCAGTGGCAGCGATGGCAGTGATTCGAGCCTGCGGACCGTTTCCTCCAGCCCACGGGCCCCCATCTCCGGCAGCGCAGGCACCACGACGGACTCGACAGCTGCAACCGGCGCAGCAAGCACGACAGATGCGGGCACCACGACCGGCAGCGCAGGCACGACAGATACGGTCGCCGAGAACGGCACGAACACGAGCGCTTCGACCGGATCAGCGAGTGCGAGGGCCGCCAACAGCGCCGCGAACAATGGTTCTGCCAGTACGGCCGCGGCGCTCATCTCCTCGGCCGGCGTACGCGGCGATGTGCTGATGACCATGCTGGACCAGGTGCCTTGCCATCAGGATCTGTCCGAGACCCGCGCCGTGGATGGCCCGGCCTACCCCCGTTCGCAGAACGAGGTGTCGGATGCCAAGATCCAGTTCAGCCTGGATCCGAGCACCTACAAGGAGAACCCGGATTTCAAGTGGCCGCCCAACGGCGCCATCTTCCTGAGCCGGCCCTGCAACGCCTTCCTGTACCAGCCGGCCAAGCCGGGCACCTATGTGCTGAACGTGGCTTCCTACGCCTTCAGCCGCACCCAACCGGTGAACCTGAACAAGGGCTTCAACAATATCGCACTTACGCCGCAGCTCACCGTCACGGCCAGAGGCGCCTCACTCTCGGCCAACATGACAGCCAGTGCTCAACGTGACCGGACCCCATACCCGGACAACGTTCAGGCCACCCTGAAGCCCGAGAACGAGGACGCCACACTCAAGGCCGACAGCGCCTTCGCCTTCAAGCTGTCCGACACGGTGGCATTCACCAATGTGCTGAAACAGTGGCGCTCGGGCCAGAGCACGGTGCAGCTGATGCTGCTGCCCGGCCAGACCGATCAGGCCAAGCTGTGCTGGAACATCAACATGCAGATCGTGAAGCGACTGCAATGCCAGGTGTGGCAGGTACCCGCCAACTGGAAACGTGGCCAGGAGCTGAAGGAAGTCGACCAGTACGTTGTCGATGACCGCACCGTCTATCCGAACGAGCACGGCGTGCGCTATTTCCGCACAGGGGTTCAGCAGCAGCCCTGAGGCCACGATGCAATTGCAATGCCAGCCGCAGCCGGCAGGTGATAATGCCGTCATGGCGGCCGTGAAGTCAGAGCCGTAGGCAGCGATACTCCCTCGCTACATCATCATGCCTCGCCTCATGCAGGCTCCGAAAGAAAGCGCCAGAACGCCCCGCATGCCGGGGCGTTTTTCTGTCTGGCCTCACCCGGCAAGCCTGATTCTCCCCGTAACAAACAGTCGCCCACAAAGTGCCGCCCCGATATCACGTAAGCTGGCGTGCCACAACCGATTTTCCCTGTCCAGCCCGGATCATTATCCCGTTCGGGAAGTTTGCAGTCATCACAAGCCAAAGACACGCGCAGCAGGGGGCACTGGCTAGCATGGTACCCGCGGTTGCACGAAGCCGTCCCGACGATTCGCCCTGCCAACAGATGGTTCCGTCCAGCAGGATGCGTCGAAGGACGGTCATGGAAGCGGCACCGTGATGAAAAGCAGGATAGCCGGCTGCCACACTGGTCAATCTCCGGTCGTCGGTTCGTCCTGTTCCAACCAGGAGAAGATCCATGCGCAAACAAATGATGCACCCCATCACCCCGGCGGCAGCCACACTGACACTGTTGCTGGCCACAGCCGCAGGCCATGATGCCGCCGTCGCCCAGACGACCGTTCAGGCCGCTGCTGGCGCCGAAGCCACCGTGATGAGCCAGCCCCGGGCCGGCACTGCAGCCTCCAAGCCGATCTCGAACGACAGCGTGCGCGGTGACGTGCTACTGACCATGC
>CAUVLK010000257.1:0-4444 GCA_963552635.1 uncultured Lautropia sp.
CCCGGGGCGTGGCCGGCGGGGGCAGCCCCGGCACCCGCCTCATGGCGCGGCCCCAGCGCCCACAGCAGCGCGGCAATGACCAGGCCCGTGAAGTGGGCAATGGCCAGCCACTGGGCACTGTGAAAGAGCAGCGGCGCCACGAAGGCCGAGACCAGCGCGAAGATGCCCATCTGCACGAAGCTCTGCAGCGAGGCGGCCAGGCCGCGCATCTGCGGGAAGATGCTGAGCACCTGCACCGTCATGCCGGGCACGGCCAGGGTCATGCCCAGGGAGTAGATGCCCAGCGGAATGACGGCCCACGGAACCTGCGGCGTGGCCACCGAGGTGTAGACGACGCTGGTGAAGGTGGCGCCCAGCATCAGCACGAAGCCCACGAAAGTCAGGCGGCTGGGCGCCACCTTGCGGGCCAGCCGGCGCGAGGTGCTGGAGCCGCCCAGCATGCCCAGTGTCATGGGGATGAACATCCAGGCGAAGCTGGTTTCCGACAGGCCCAGGATGTTGATGATGTAGGGTGCGGCAGAGCTGACGTAGATGGCCACGCCGATGAAGACCAGGGCAATGCTCAGCACGCGCAGGATGAACACGCGGTGGAAAAGCACCTTGCCATAGTTGCCCACGATGCGGCCGAGCTGCAGCGGCGTGCGCTGCGCCTTCGGCAGCGTCTCGGGAATGCCCAGCTGCCAGAGGAGCCACAGCACAAGGCCGTAGCCGGTGAGCATGATGAACACCGAATGCCAGCCAAAGGTGGCCTGCAGCCAGCCGCCGATGACGGGCGCGAACGACGGTGCAATGGAGAACACCATCATGATGAGCGCCATCACGCGCTGCGCCTCGGCGCCCTGGAAGCGGTCCTGCACGATGGTGCGAGACAGAACGGCGCCGAATCCGGCCGCAATGCCCTGCAGGCCGCGGGCCACCAGCAGGACATGGATGTCCCTGGCGAAGATGGCCAGCGCCGAGCCCGCCGTGAACAGCAGCAGCGACACGATCACCGTGGGGCGGCGCCCGAAGCTGTCGGACAGCGTGCCGGCAAACAGCGTGGTGATGGCCATGGCGCCCACGTAGATGCTGAGCGTCTGCTGCACGGCCAGCGGCGTGGCCTGGAAGTCCTGGATGATGGCGGGAAACGAGGGCAGATAGGCATCGATGCCCAGCGCGCCGACCATGGACAGCATGGCCAGCGCAATGGTGATACCGGTGTTCTTCAGCATAAGTCGGGGATGAGGAGGGATATTCGGGGAATGGATGCCGGGGATCAGTCGGGGGATCCGTCAGCCTTGTCGGCAGCAGGTTGCCTGCGGATGTGGCCATCGCCCCAGGCCTTCAGGGCCGCAATGACGGGTTCCAGTGTCTGGCCGTGCTCGGTGAGCCGGTATTCGACACGCGGTGGCACCTCCGGATAGATGGTGCGGGCCACCAGACCATCATGTTCAAGCTCGCGCAGCTGGTTGGTGAGCATGCGCTGCGTGATGTTGGGCAGCATGCGCTTCAGCGCATTGAAGCGAAGCACCTTCCCGGTGAGCAGATGGTAGAGGATGACCCCCTTCCACTTGCCGCCGATCAGGTTCAGTGTGGCTTCCACCGGACAGCCGGCGGCACAGTCGAATCGGGCGTGTGGTGTTCTTGCCATGGGAGCGAAACAGGGAGCGCCGACGCTCTGCCCTGCGAGAGGTGGCAGTGCCCATCGGACATGGGCGCATGTCGCCAACAGACCTGCAGCAGCCGTGATGCGGCCATCCCGTCCTGCCGGGCAGGCGCAGCCAGGAAGGCGCGGATTATAGCGTCGAGATGCATGGACAGTATATTTTTCGACACTATGTGCGATTCATGTGCGTTCTTGCGGGATGCGATGGTACGGATCAGCATTGCCGGCATGCTGTCCCGACGTGGCCAGGTGCTCAACTGCCCGGTGTCCGATACCGCGCGTCCGGATCGTCATTCCTTGCGGTTCGGACATGGGCCCGGATATCCCGTGGAGGGCCGATCGTCGGGGAGCGATGCCAATACCTTCTGCAAGGAGAACAGCCATGAAAGCCATAGGTTTCAATCAGCCCCTGCCCATTTCCGATGAACGCTCGCTGGTGGACATCGAGCTGCCTGATCCGGAGCCCGGGCCAAATGATCTGCTGGTGGCCGTCGAGGCCATTGCCGTCAATCCGGCCGATACGAAGGTGCGCGCGTCGGCACGACCGGCCGCGGGCAGCTGGCGCATCCTGGGATGGGATGCCGTGGGGACGGTACGTGCCGTGGGGCGTGACGTGAGCGGTTTCAGGGTGGGTGATCGGGTGTTCCATGCGGGAGCCATCGACCGGCCTGGCTGCTATGCGCAGCTGCAGGCGGTGGATGCACGCATCGCCGCGCATGTGCCGGAAGGCCTGAGCAACGAGGATGCCGCCGCCCTGCCCCTCACGACGCTGACCGGCTGGGAGACGCTCTTTGATCGTCTTGACGTGCAACGCCCGGTCACGGGGGCTGCACTGGCGCTGCTGGTGATTGGCGGCGCGGGCGGTGTGGGTTCCATCACGATCCAGCTGGCCCGTGCGCTGACCAGGCTGACGGTGATCGCCACGGCCTCGCGGCCCGAGTCGGTGGACTGGGTGAAGCGGATGGGGGCTCACCATGTCATCGACCACAGCAGGCCGCTGGCACCGCAGGTGTCGGCCCTGGGCATCGGTGCACCGGCCTTCGTGTTCTGCACCAACGGTATTGACCGTTATCTGCCGGACATTGCGGAACTCATTGCTCCGCAGGGGCGGATCGCCATGATCGATGATCCCGAGACGCTGGATATCGTCCCGCTCAAGCGCAAGAGCCTGACGATCAGCTGGGAATTCATGTTCACGCGCTCGCTGCTGGGCACGGCGGACATCGCACGTCAGGGCGAGATCCTGCGTGAGCTGGGTGATCTGGTGACCAAGGGCAAGGTGCGCAGCACCCGGACTGAAACGCTGGGGCGCATCAATGCGCAGAATCTGCGGCGGGCTCACGAACGGCTGGAAGGTGGCCGCACGCTGGGCAAGCTGGTGCTGGCGGGATGGTGAGGATGCGCTGACGCCTCTCCCTCACCCGAGGACTTCCCCGAAAGGAAGTCCTCCAACCCCCTGCCCGCCGGCCGCGGCCGGACGGGCATGGGCTGTCGGGCGGATCAGTTCAGACCGAACATGCCGCGCAGTTTGGACAGATCCTCGGCCAGCGTGTTGACGCGGGCGGACAGGATCTTGCGGTCGCCTTCGGTGAGCTTGTCATAGGTGACGAAGCCGCCGTCCTTGGTGCGGTATTTCTTCAGGGTGTTGAAGACCGTCTCGAAGTTCTTCTCGGTCTTGTCCAGGAAGGCCTTGTCCTCACGGGCGATCAGCGGCTTGAACAGCTCGACGATCTTGTAGGCGCCCTCGAAGTTGGCCTGGAAGTCCCACAGGTCGGTGTGGCTGTAGCGGTCTTCTTCCCCGGAGATCTTGGTGGCGGCCACTTCTTCCATCAACACGGCGGCACCGCCCACCACTTTCTCGGGCGGGAAGGTCAGGTCGGTCAGGCGCTTGTGCAGCTCCTCGACATCGGCCTGCAGCTTCTCGGCGTACTTGGTGACGCTCTTGGTGTCCTTCTGGTGCCACAGGGCATACTCGATGCGGTGGAAGCCACCGAAGCCCGGGTCTTCCTCACGCTTCTCGTGGTCGTCGGCACGCGAGTCGATGGCCACGTCGATGTCGCTGAACAGCTCGGCGACCGGCTCGACGCGCTCATAGTGGGTGCGCACGGGGGCGAACAGCTTCTTGGCCTTTTCGATCTGGCCGGCCTTGACGGCAGCCACGAAGGCCTTGGTGTCCTTCACCAGGGCCGAGACGTTCTTGTCGACGAACAGCTTGTATTCGGCGATGGGGCCGACCAGCTCGCTGGGCTCCACGGCGGCCTGGGCGCTGATGGCGCCGAAGGCGGCGGCGTGGGCCACCAGCACGGAGATGATGCGACGGCGAAGGGTCATGTCGGTATGCTCCTCGGGGGTTGAGAGAAAATGAAAGAGAATAAGAAACAGAACGGATTCTGAAGGTTTGCCATTCTAGAGCCAGTTGCAATGACCCCACGAATGGCGGGGAAACCGAGGCCCTGGTGTCAGGGCCATCGGCAGCCCGGCTGCCCTGCCCCGCCTCCCGGGCGGAACCCGGTTTCCGAACGGAATCCGGGCGCCGGGTTGCAGGGTTTGACCTCGGCTGGGTCTCTGGCCGGGGTGTGGTCTCAGGCGCGGGTGCTGCTGCTGGCCTCCATCAGCGTGCGGCCCAGCCAGTCGTTTTCATCACGGATGCCGGGCAGCGTGTAGAAGTACCCGCCGCCGATGGGCTTGATGTATTCCTCCAGCGGTTCGCCGTCCAGGCGCTTCTGCACGGTGATGAAGCCCTTTTCCAGGTTGGCCTGGTAGCAGATGAACAGCAGCCCCATCTCCAGCTGGCCGGAC
>CAUVLK010000258.1:0-4434 GCA_963552635.1 uncultured Lautropia sp.
GGTTTCTTAGGGTATAACAGCAATTTTACTATCTATGACACATCTGATTCTCAAGCTGTTATTAAGGGCGCATTGAAAGCGTTAAATTTGGATGATAAATACTATCCAGTAGGGGCTATGATAGCCGCCATATCAGATGCTAAGAATCAATTGCTTTTTGCTTCTGATTTTAGAAAACAAGCGCGAGACTTTTACCAACAAAAGGTTGCCGATGTTTATGAGTATTATGAGCGAGAGTTGCGCAAGAATAATGCATTAGACTTTGATGATCTTTTATTAGTAGCCGTTAAATTATTACAGTCTAATGCAGCTGTTCTTGATAAATATAGTCATCGTTTCCGTTATGTTATGATTGACGAGTATCCCACCGGAATCGCACGGGACGGTCGTCGACCTGCACCTCGTCAGGCTGTGGCTGCAGCCGGGGCGGCAGCGGACGGGCCGAGACCTGCACCTCGGTGGTGCCGGCATAGCCCTCGATGCCCGTGCGCGAGATGGCGCTGACGCGCACATAGTGCGGGCCGTCCTGCCGCGACGGCAGCACGAAGCCGGGTTCCCGGGTGCGGGTGTCGAGCAGCACGGCGCTGAAGTCGGGCCGGGTGGAGACCTCCACGTGGTAGGCCGTGGCATCGCCTGCGAGGGCCGGAAGCGGCAGGCGCGGAGCGGTCTGCGTCCACGTGCGGCCCTGGATGCCGCCCAGGTCGGGGGCGGGCAGCAGCTGGGCCACGACGGGCTTGCTCTTGGCGGTGAACCAGGCGCCCTTGCCGGCGTCCACGTCGGCCGTGGACTTGCGGTTGCCGGCAGCCACACGGCCGCGCAGCACTTCCACGGTGCTGCGCTGGCCTTCGGCATGCACGCGGAAGTGCGTGCCGCGCACGGCGGCGTTGCCCGAAGGCGTCCTGATGTTGAGCGGGCGGCTGCGCTTGCCCGGGGAGTCGGGTTCGATGCTGCCGTGCCTGAGCAGGAAGCCGGCGTCCAGATGGCGTTCGCCGTGGTAGGCGCGCAGCCGCTCCAGCCTCACCTCGGTAGCCGACGGAATGCGCAGGCGCGTGCCGTCGGGCAGGGTGATGACGGCGGCACTGTCCGGGCCGGTCTGTACCGTGGTGCCTTCGGGAATGGCCTCGCCATCATGCGCCAGCTTGCCGTCCAGCTTCACCTGGTTGGAGGCCGATTCCAGCAGGGCCTGGGCCACCTTGGGCTTGAGCCAGCCCGGCAGCATCCTGAGCGTGGTGCCCGGCTGCAGGTGACGCGGGTTGCGGATGTGGTTGAGCTTCTGCACGTCGCGCCAGCGCTCGGGGGTGTCGAGCTTCTCGCGCGACAGGCCCAGCAGCGTGTCGCCGGGCTGGACGTGGTAGAGGAGGATTTCGTCGTCGGCGGGGGTGGCTGTTGCCGACGGGGCGGACGCAGCGCCGCCAGTCGAGGCGCCTTCCGCCAGTGTGAGGCCCGCAGGCAGGGTGCCCAGCAGGGCAAGCAGCCACACGCCACCACGACGGGCCGGACAGCAAAGGCGGCCGGCGTCGGGCCGTTCCATGGGGGTCACGCCATTTCCTTCAGGGTTGGGCTTCTTTCAGCTGTTTTCCGCGGGCGCAGGGGCGCCGCCATCGGCATCCTCGCCCTCGTCGCGCAGCCGCTCAAGCCGATAGCCGTAGCTGTAGACCGGTGCCAGCAGGTAGCCGCTTTCCGGTCGTAACGTGAGCTTGCTGCGCACGCGCGAGACGTGGGTGTCCATGGTACGCGATGGCACCTCGGAATCACGCCCCCAGACGGCCTCGCGGATGTGTCCGCGCGACAGCGGCTTGCCGATGTTGTTCAGGAACAGCAGCGCCAGCTGGAATTCCTTCTGCGTCAGCTCGACGATACGGCCGCTGTCCTGCGCGGTCTGGCGCTGCAGGTCGAAGCGGAAACGATCGTATTCGAAGATGGTGCCGTGGATCTCGCCCAGGCCGGCACGACGTACCAGGGCCTTCAGGCGGGCACGCAGCTCGCCGGCGCGGGCAGGCTTGACCACGAAGTCGTCGGCGCCGGCATCCAGCGCGCTGATGACCTCGCTCTCGGCGTCCTGCGAGGTGAGCACCATGACCGGCAGCGGGTTCTTGCGTTCGCGCAGCAGCCGCACCAGCGCCTTGCCGTCCATGCCCGGCAGCATCAGGTCGACGATGCAGGCATCGAAGCTCTCCCGCGGCAGGGCCGCCAGGAAGGACGCTGCCTCGTTGAAAAGATGGCAGGTGTCCCCTTCCACGCTGAGCGAATGGACCAGCTGCGAAGCCACTGCCTTGTCGTCTTCAATGATCGCTATTCTCATCGCCTTATTCTATCGCACGTCCCCGGTCGATACGTGCATCGTTTCATTCTGGGGACGAAATTTGTGTAAAAGGTTGTCCTGGCACTCCGGCAGTGTCGGACAGGTTGTTTTCCGCTGTCAAGAACAGGTGGTAGGCGGGATGTTCCGATTCGTTTCGGTACGGGTACCCCAGAGCAGCCAGCACCTGTTCATAGCGGGGGCGGTCCTCCAACGGTACCTGAATCCCGGCCAGGGCGCGCCCAAAGTCCGACCCGTGATTGCGATAATGAAACAGCGAGATGTTCCAGTCGGCGGGCAGGGCCTCCAGGAAGCGCAGCAGCGCCCCGGGGCGCTCCGGGAACTCGAAGCGGTACAGCACCTCGTCGCGGGCCAGCAGCGAGCGTCCGCCCACCAGATGGCGCAGGTGCGACTTGGCCAGATCGTCGTCGGTCAGGTCCAGGGTCTCGAAGCCGGCCGTGCGCAGACGGTTGGCGATCCGCCCGGCCTCCTCGCGGCCGCTGACCTGGATGCCCACGTAGATATGGGCCTTGTCGGAATCTGCAATACGGTAGTTGAACTCGGTGACGGAATGACGGCCCACCAATCGGCAGAACTGCAGGAAGCTGCCGCGCCGCTCGGGGATGGTCACGGCAAGCACCGCCTCGCGGGACTCACCGATCTCGGCGCGTTCGGACACGAAGCGCAGGCGGTCGAAGTTCATGTTGGCGCCGCTGGCCACGGCCACCAGGGTGCGGTCCTGCACCTGCTCGCGCTTGGCCCAGGCCTTCAGACCGGCCAGTGCCAGCGCACCTGATGGCTCCAGAATGGCCCGGGTGTCCTCGAAGGCGTCCTTGAGTGCCGCGCAGATCTGGTCGGTATCCACCAGGATGATGTCGTCGACGTACTCCCTGCACAGCGCGAAGGTCTCGTCGCCCACGCGCTTGACCGCCGTGCCGTCGGCAAACAGTCCCACGTCGTCCAGCGTCACCGGCTGGCCGGCCGCCAGCGACTGGCACATCGCGTCGGCATCGTAGGTCTCCACCCCGATGATCCTGATGCCGGGGCGGATGGCCTTCACGTAGGCGGCGATGCCCGCGATCAGCCCGCCGCCCCCGATGGCCACGAAGATGGCGTCCACGGGCGCCCGGTGCTGGCGCAGGATCTCCATGGCGATGGTGCCCTGGCCGGCGATCACGTCCGGGTCATCGAACGGATGCACGAAGGTGAGGCCCTGTTCGGCCTGCAGTTTCAGTGCGTGCTGATAGGCGTCGCTGAAGGATTCGCCCTGCAGCACCACCTCGCCACCGCGGGCGCGAACCGCATCCACCTTCAGGGTGGGGGTGGTGACGGGCATGACGATGACCGCCCGACAGCCCAGCTTGCGTGCCGACAGTGCCACACCCTGGGCATGGTTGCCGGCCGAGGCGCAGATCACGCCCCGGGCACGTTCCTCGGCGCTGAGGTTGGCCATCTTGTTGTAGGCGCCGCGCAGCTTGAACGAGAAAACGGGCTGCATGTCCTCGCGCTTGAGCAGTACCCGGTTGCCCAGACGGGCCGACAGTGCCGGTGCGGGATCCAGCGGCGTTTCTTCCGCCACTTCGTAGACGCGGGCGTTCAGGATCCGTTTCAGGTACTCGATGGACATGGGCAGAGGAACAGGCTGGGATAAAGGAATGCGGTCCCTATAATACGGCGATTTTGCTGCAGTCCTTTCGGGCGGCGTGAGACTCTGCCACGGTCCCGCTGCCCGGCCGCCGGGCCATTTCAATGCTCCAGACACTTCTCGACCAGGCGCTGACCTGGTTTGCGCTGCCCAAGAACGGGCTGGCCACCGTCTTCGTGGTGGCGCTCGTCTCGGCCACCTTGCTGCCGCTGGGTTCCGAACCCGCCGTCTTTGCCTACGTCAGCATGCGGCCCGACCTCTTCTGGCTGGCCATGGTGGTGGCCACCGCCGGCAACACGCTGGGGGGCGTCATCAACTACTGGATGGGGCGTGGTGCCAAGCATGTCATGGCGCCCGACCGTCAGACCCATTACCTGAAGTGGTTCGAGCGCCTGGGTCCGCGTGCGCTGCTGTTTTCCTTCCTGCCCGCGGTGGGTGATCCGCTGTGTGCCGTGGCCGGCTGGCTGCGCCTGCCGCTGGCTCCTTCCAT
>CAUVLK010000259.1:0-4418 GCA_963552635.1 uncultured Lautropia sp.
GCGCCTGTGCGGCCGTCCAGGCGCGCCTGCCTGCAGCCTCAGGCCGGGAAGCCGGCGCAGGAGCTGCCCCCTGGGGCGCATCGGCCGGTCTGGCCGGGCATGACGTTTCCGCCTTCGATGACATGCCGACCGATGGCGCCAGCCACGATGCCCTGGCAGCCGGGGAGTTCCCCTTCGCCGAGGACGGTGCCGAGGCAGGCGATGCGGCATGGCTCGACGAGGAGCAGGCCCTGGGCAGTGCTCGTGGTCCGGAATACGAAGCCCTGGAGCTGGCCGTCTGGCATCCGCTGGATGAGGCGGATGTGGCGGGGCTGCATGGTGGCATCTATGCGCATCGGCCCGATGCCGGTGCGGTGGCGCTGGTGGCCTCCCCCTTTGCCGCCACGCTGGCCTGCTGCCGCGACGTGCAGCTTGATGGCATCCCGTTCTTTCACCCGATGGTGGCGCTCTCGGGCCGTCCGCAGATCGCATGCTGCCCGGCCGGGGTTTACGCGGTGCTGGCGGGGTCTGCTCCGGCAGCCGGTACACCGGCCGACGAGCTGGCCCAGGCCTTTGCCGATGATCCGTTCGGGGAATATGGCGTCGAGCCGGCCGGCAGCCCGGCCGCCTGCCTCGCCAGCGCGCAGCAGATGATCCTGCAGGCCCTGGGCGGCGGCAATGCCTGCCTGGTGGCCCACTACGGTCTGCTCACGGTGGGCCCCAATCCCCGGGCGGCGGTCTCGCTGGCCCGCCAGCTGGAAGCGCTGTGTCGCATCTACTGGCAGGCGCTTCAGGTGGGCGGCGTGCGGGTGATGCCCATCCGAACCCGCTGATATCGCCATGGAGACCGGCAGGGACGCTACCGCGCGGACGCCGCCGGTTCCGGTCGGCGGGGTCGGTGTGCGCTTTTCCGGCCAGGGCAACGACTATTTCCGCATCTGGATTGCCGACCTGCTGTGCATGATGCTGACCGGCGGCCTGTACTGGCCCTGGCTGCGTCGGCGTCGCTGGCTGTTTCTTGATGCCAATACCTGGGTCGGTGCGCATCGGCTGGCCGACCTGCAGCAGACGCCATTGCCCGGCGTCTGGCCCCCGCGCTGGCAGCCGCTGACCGTGGGCGCCTTCATCATCGGCCTGTGGCTGTTCATCACCCGCTCCATGGGCATCTTTGGATGGCCCATGCTGGTGGCGCTCTTCGGCATCAGCGGTCCGTTGTGGCTGTATACCGGCTGGCGGGCCCGCCTGGGCCTGGTGGGCTGGCGTGGCGCACCGCTGGACTTCCGGGGTGACCTGCTGACAGCCTGCCTGGTCTGGATCCGCATGTGCCTGCCCCTGGTGCCGGCCGGCTTGCTGATCAGCGCGCTCTTTCTGGACAACTTCCGGCTGTGGCTGCTGGGCGGCAGCTGGACGTCCCGCTACGGCCTCACCTCCGAGACACAGGAACTGATTCCCTGGCTGGTGGCCCTGTCCGTGGCGCTGGCCATGGCCAACTGGTATCACGCCGCGGTTCATTTCGGACTGGGCCATGTGCATCATCCGGACGGCGTCGGCCGCAGCCGCCTGCATTTCTGGCCGCTGCTGCGGGCGGCCCTGGTGGCGATGGTGCTCATCCTGCCGGCGCCCTTCCTGGCCATCGGTCTGGTCTACGCCAACTGGCCGGTGCTGCTGTCGCTGCTCAGCATCGAACCGCCGGGTACTCTGGAGAACCTCTCCAACCTGGCACCTGATGCCGATTCGCTGTTCGGCAGCCTGCGACTGGATGTCTCGGTGCTGGACGGCAGCGTGCTCACCGACGGCGGGCTGTGCGTTGCCTGTCGCGCCACCATGGTGCTGCTGATGCTGGCGGGCTGTGGCCTCCTGCTGATGATGGGCTGGCGCTACTTCTCCACCCGGCTCTGGAACAAGACCTGGAGCACCTTCCGGGTGGGGGGCTATGCCTTCGAGGGGCACCTGGCGGCAGGCCGGTTGATGGCCACCGGCTTCTTCTGTGACGTGCTCACGTTGCTGACCCTGGGGTTGTATTACCCCTACGGCGTGGTGCGCATGGCCCGCCTGCGGCGCGAGTCCGTGCGGGTCCTGTCGCTGACCGAGCCCATCGAGGGGGCCGCCAACCCGCCGCCGGCAACGCCTCTGGCCGTTCCCCGACCCCGCACTCACTGGGCACTGGCCCTGGGTCTGATGGCCGCACCGCTGGTGTTCGCGGTCTGGGTGGCGCTCTATGGCAAGCCGGTGCTCAGCGACATGCTGGTGCGTGCCATGCCGCCCGCCTTCGATACCGTCCTGGGCGATGCCACGCTGAGCCGCTTGCAGCAGGAAGGCGTGCGACCGTCGGGACTGTCCATCGAGACCCAGCAGCGCCTGCGCGAAGGGTTGCAGGCGGCCGTGCAGAAGAGCTGGGAGCCCCAGGAGCTGCCGCCCTACCGCATCCAGTTCGTGCGGGGAGGCGATGTGCTGGGCCCCAACGCCGTGACGCTGCCCGGCAATCTCATCCTCATCACGGACGAGCTGCTGGGCCTGGCGGCCCGCCAACCGGACCGCGCCGCGGTGCTGGTGGGGGTGCTGGGCCACGAGATGGCCCACGTCATCCATCAGGATCCGCAACGCATCCTGCTGCTGGCCTCGCTGCGCAAGTCGGTGAAGATGGTGCTGACCGGCCAGGGGCAGGACGACCTGCTGGCCTCCGGGGCCGACACCGTGCTCTACCAAGGCTACGGCGCCAATATCCGGCAGGCGGCCGATGCGGGCAGCATCCGCATGCTGCGGGCCAACGGCCATTCGCCCCAGGTCATGGCCGATTTCCTCAAGGCCCTGGAAGCCGCGCGCTTCGCCAATCCGGCCTGGATGGTGGCCGCCCAGCGCGTGCCCATCAGCTTGTCTGCCCAGCCGGTGGATACCCGCAGGCTGGAAGCCTTCAAGGACAAAAGTGAGTAATCACTCGTCATTGGGTCCTGCTGCTTGATTGCGCCGCCGGTTGGCCTCCATGGGCCGCCGGTCTCTTGCCGTGTTCATCTTCGGCAAGCGTGCGGGCATAGTCGATCCGTTCTCATCGACCGGTTTCTGCCATGCCCACCAAACAACAGCTCCCGAGCGACGCCGCTATCCACCCGGGCAGCCATGCCGGATGCACGGCCCATGCCGCCAAGGGCCTGAAGACGGCGGCCGCGGGCGTGGACACCACCGAAGCCAACCGCCGCCCCATCAAGGCGCGCGGCAACCCGTTCATCCAGCGGCTGGCGCGTCGAATGGCCGAGGCCGGCATCACGCCCAACAGCATCTCGGTGGCCAGCGTCGTGTTTGCGGCCCTGGGGACTATTTGCCTGCTGGTCAGCCCCGTCGGCTGGGGGGGCATTGCCTGTGCCGTGGGCATCCAGCTGCGCCTGTTGTGCAATCTCATCGACGGCATGGTCGCCGTCGAAGGCGGCCGCAAGACGCCCACCGGCGCGCTCTACAACGAAGTGCCCGACCGCGTGGCCGATTCGGTGCTGCTCGTGTCCCTGGGGTATGCCGTGGGCGTGCCCTGGCTGGGCTGGCTGGCGGCACTGGCGGCCGCCTGCACCGCCTACGTGCGCGTGCTGGGCGGCTCGCTGGGGCTGGTGCAGAGCTTCCGGGGCCCCATGGCCAAGCAGCACCGCATGGCCCTCATGACCGGCGCCTGCCTGCTGTCCCCCCTTTTCGGGACCACCGGCCTGCTGCACCTGGCCCTGATCCTGATGGCCCTCGGTGCACTGATCACCTGTGGTATTCGTTTGCGGGATATTGCAAAACAGCTGGAAAAGGGTCGGTTTTAGGAAAATGATCCTGTCCGAAATATCTGCTTGGAGGGGGGTTATTTCTTTTTGATTCGTTGCTTGGCTTTCTTCGCATTTTGGAGTTCGTTTATTGATTCCTTCATTTTTTTTACGGCATTGTCAGAAAAACGAGGAAGTTTTTGGCTTCCAAATGTGAATACATGGCAGAGGGAGGGGGCTTTGTCAACATCAAGATAGTCTCGAAGTGCCTTCGAGTCATTTGTATTTAGATTTAGTTTTTTTGCTAGTTCTGTCGGGCTTAGGTGGAACTTATTTTGAAGGTCAACCTCTCGAATGGCTGCGGCATGCTCTTGGCTGTCGCTGGGTATCAATCTGACTCCTGGCAGAGTTTGATCGTTCTTCTTGATTTGAATCTTTATAGTTGGTCCTTCTCCGGTAATGGTTGCTGAGAGGGGGGTTAGTTTTGGGAATATTTTGTCGAGTTCCGCTCCTTCTCTTATGGCCTTCTCGATTCTGTCAATGTCTTTTTTGGATATTTGAACTTCTTGTCCGGAATGGGCTTCCATTGCCAAAAGCGCTGCAATCCTTCCTCTGGCTTCGTCTCTTGCGCGCCTGTTTGGAGATAGTAGTTCTTTGATTTGTGTAAACTCTTTGTCTAGTAGGATATTAATATCTGTCACGGGGGCTGTT
>CAUVLK010000260.1:0-4388 GCA_963552635.1 uncultured Lautropia sp.
AATGGTTGAAGACGGGCGCCACGGGCGCTGCAGGGCTGGCCGCAGGCAGCCTGCTGCCGGGCGCGTTGCAGGATGCGATGGCGGCCGAGGCTGCCGAAGGAGCCGCCGGAGCAGAAGCTGCTGCCAAGGCGTTGGCATCGAACGGCCCTGGCTCGGCCACTTTCACGGGGGAGGTGGCGCACGCCACGCACTATGGCCCGTTCATTGGCACAGTGAAGAACGGCCGGCTGGAAAAGGTGGTGCCGCAGGCTTCGGACAAGCGTCCTACCCCGATGCTGACGGAAGGGGTCATTGCCCGCACGTATGACAAGACGCGCATTGCGGGGCCCATGGTGCGCAAGTCGTATCTGGAAGGTTTTCGCACGGGCAAGACGAAGCCGGCGCTGCGGGGCAAGGAACCTTTCGTGCAGGTGAGCTGGGATGTGGCGCTGGGCCTCACGGCCAAGGCCATTCTGGACACGATCGAGAAGCACGGCAACGAGGGCTGCTTCAGCTCCTCGTATGGCGGCTGGTCGCACGCGGGCATTTTCCGGCCCAATGTGCTGCAGGGGCGTTTCTTCAACCTGCTGGGTGGTTCGTCCATGACAGCCGGCGACTATTCCGCGGGTGCAGGCCAGATCATCATGCCGCTGGTGCTGGGCGATCTGGAGGTGTATTCGGCCCAGACCAGCTGGGAACAGGTGGCCAAGCACACCGAGGTGCTGGTTTTCATCGGCTGCGACCCGGACAAGAACAACCGCGTCGAATACACGGTGGCCGATCACGAGATGTTCCCGAACTGGGAGGCCATCCGCAAGGCCGGCGTGAAGTGCATTTCCATCAATCCGCAACGCACCACGACCGATGAGGTGATGGACGCAGAATGGGTGCCGATCATTCCGAACACGGACACGGCCCTCTTCCTGGCCATGAGCCACCATCTGCTGGTGACGAATCGCTGGAACCGTGATTTCATTCAGCAGTACACGGTGGGCTTCGATCGCTTCCGTGCCTATCTGGAAGGCAAGGACGCGGACGGCACACCGGCCAAGACGCCGGAATGGGCCAGCCGCATCACGGGCATTCCGGCCGCACGCATCCGGCAGCTGGCGGATCTATTTGCCTCAAAGCGCACGCAGCTTGCGGGCTCCTGGGCCATCCAGCGCGCGCACCACGGCGAGATGCCCTATTGGGCCATCGTGAACTTTGCCTGCATGCTGGGCAACATCGGTCTGCCGGGCCAGGGTGTAGGCTTTTCCTGGCACTATGGCGGCGGCGGCACGCCGCAATCGGGCGCCACGCCGCCCACGGGGCTTTCGCAGGGTCGCAATGCGGTCAAGAAGATCTGTCCGGCCTCCCGCATTTCCGAGATGCTGAACAACCCCGGCAAGGCGTTCACCTACAACGGCAGCCGCTACACCTATCCGAAGGTGAAGCTGATCTACAACGCCGGCAACAACTTCATGTCGCACCAGCAGAACCTGAACGAGCTGATCCGTGCGCTGCAGAAGGTGGACACGGTGGTGGTGCAGGACTGCTGGTGGACGGCTTCCACGCGCTGGGCGGACATCGTTCTGCCCGCCACCACCACGGTGGAACGCAACGATATTTCCTCGGGCGGCACCTACAACATCAACAAGTTCTATGCGATGAAGCAGGTCATCGCGCCGCAGGGTGATGCGCTGGACGATTTCGAGATCTTCCGTCGGCTGGCCGAACTGTGCGGCGTGGAGCTGGCCTTCACCGAAGGTCTGGAGCCGATGGATTACGTCAAGGCCGCCTACGAAAACAGTTCGGCCGCGAAGCTCATGTCCTTCGAGGAGTTCTGGGAGAAAGGCGAGATCACCCTCCCCACGCCGGCCGCAGCCAACAGCTGGGTGCGCCACGGTGAATTCCGCGCCGATCCGGTGAAGAATCCGCTGCACACGCCCTCGGGCCGTATCGAGATGTATTCGGCCACCATCGAGAAGATGAATCTGCCGGACTGCCCGCCCATGCCCAAGTGGCTGGAGCCGGCCGAGTATCTGGGCAATGCGAAGAAGGGCCAGCTGCACGTGGTCAGCCCGCACCCGTACATGCGGCTGCACTCGCAGATGGCCAATGCCGAACCACTGCGCAAGACCTATGCGGTGCAGACCCGCGAGCCGCTGCTCATCAACACCCAGGACGCCAAGAAGCGCGGCATCCGCGATGGCGATCTGGTGGAGCTGTACAACGAGCGGGGTGCGCTGGTGGTGGGCGCCCGGGTGTCGGACCGCATCATGCCCGGGGTGGTCAGCATCTATGAGGGTGCCTGGCCGCAGCTGGACAGCAAGGGTCGCTGCAACAACGGTCTGGTGAACTTCATCACCTCCAGCCGGCCAGCCAGCGGGCTCACGCAGGCCGCCACGGCAGATACCTGCCTGGCCAGCCTGCGCAAGTGCACCGACGCCGATCCGGGCGGCAGCAAGGCCTACCAGGCACCGCGCATCATTCAGAAGACCGATCTGAAGATCGATGAAGCCGTCTTCGGTCTGGATCGGGCTGCCGCGCTGCGCGAGAAGGCCATGGCGTCGATGTCGCCGGGCGAGAAGATCTTCTACCAGCGCTGCACGGTCTGCCACGGCCCACGCGACCCGGCGCAGTTCACGCCGCGCCAGTGGCAGGGCATCACGCAGAGCATGTTCCCGCGTGCAGGCCTGAACGAGGAAGAGAAGAAACTCGTGCGTGAGTTCCTGATGCAGAACGCCAAGCCGGAGTGACCTCGTGACGTGACCCAGGCCGCCGAGGTCAACGTTCTCGACGGCCTGGGGGACATCTGACTCTGGCCCACTGCCTGTCGGCAGCAGGCGTGTCAGTCGTTTCCCTGCCGAAAGGGATTGAACAGCCGAACGCCCGTGCCTGAGAAGTCCCGAATGTTGCGTGTTACCAGAACGAGATCGTGCCGCAAGGCCGTGGCAGCTATCCACGCATCATTATGGAATCAAGCAGATACATGGTCAGAATTCGACATCACGGTGTGATCCACTGACAGACCGCTCCGGCAGCTCAAAATCGACGAAGGCAGCCTCGGAATAGCCAATGGCCTCTGCAATGGAGCGCGACTTTCCGAGCAACCTCCGGTATTCCTCATAACTCATCAGAACCTGGTCGTTGCGCCCTTCGTCGGTAATGAATACCGGAGAGATCCTGGCAAGCGATCTGGCCTCTGCCAGCTTTTCCTGGAACTCCTGGGCTGTCATTCGTCCATTCATAAGCAACCTCTACCAATGAATTTACTGCGATCAAGATACTACATGACCCACCCCCCTTCAAGAAAGGCCGCCCCTACCCCCAAAGCAGACATGCCATGAAAGAGCTTTAGGGTATTGCGTCTTCAATAAAATCAGTAGCTTGCCAACGCAAACAATCCGGCGAACTTACGGTCTGCACGACAATGGCAAACACCCGTAACCGGATCGGCTGGCAGAATCCCGGCGTATCGGAAGAAGAGACCGCATCATGTCATCACAAGAAACCGGCATGGGGCACGATGGCATGGGCGCCCCACCCGGCCCGGAGGGCCTCATTCCCCAGGACGAGGCGTTTTCCAGCGGGCCACTGCTGACGCATTACCTGCAGCATCTGATGTGGTGGTTCCGCGAAGGGGTGGAGCCGGTGATGGCAGTGGACGGCCACGCCGGGCGTGCCAGCGTGGGCACGCAGACGCCCTGGCTGCAGGGGCACATCGGGGTTCAGGTGTTCGAGAGCGGCATTCTGGCCGCCGATGCCACGGGTTCGCTGGCCCTGCCCTACCGGTCGCGCTATGAGGAACATCACTACGCCCCCCATGTGGCCCTCACGCTGAAGATGAGCGGAGGCATGAGCTGGACGGACCTGCGCGGGCATGAGCATCATCATCCGGGGGTTCAGGAGCTGTGGTTCCAGACCGGCATGATGGAATGGCAGCACAGCACGATCCATGCCGGACCGTGGTCATACTGCCATGTGTCGATGCAGGCGCCCGTGCTGGAGCGCTGGCTGGCCGATGATGTGCTGGCCGACGATGCCCGCCGGCTGCTGGAGCAATGCCTGCAGCCGCGCCCCCGGGGCACAGGGGCCATTCGCATCAGCAGCCTGCCCGACACCATGCTGCAGCCCATGCAGCAGCTGCACGCGCTGCTGTCCACGCCCGGCATGCTGATGGCCGTGCCGCTGGCGCAGCAGCTTCAGGTGGAGGGGCTGGTGCTGGTGCTGCTGGGCCAATGGCTGGGCCTGCCGCCGCAGCCCTTGAAGCGCCGGCAGGGGCAATGGCGACGTGCGGTGGATGACGCCATCGACATCATCCAGGCGGAATACGGTACCGAACTGTCCATCAGCAAACTGGCCTGGCGGGTGGGTACCAACGAATGCTATCTGAAGCAGGGTTTCCGGGACCGTCTGGGCATGGG
>CAUVLK010000261.1:0-4362 GCA_963552635.1 uncultured Lautropia sp.
CAGCACCTGGCACCAGCGCCCCAGGGCCGACAGCACCTCCAGCGCCTGACGGGGCATGGCCGAGATCCCGAAGACCACCACGCGGCGCGGCAGCCCGGCAGGCCGTTCTGCATCGGGAGACGTGCAGGCGTCGATGAAGCGCTGGTGGATCGTGGCGCGATTGTCCACGGCCGCCCCCGGGCCCACATCGGCCAGCAGCTCCCGCCAGAGCACCGGCTGCCAGCGTGCGTCTTCCGGCAGGAGCTTGCCGGCCTGATCCGGCAAAGACGGCCCCGGCGAATCCGCAGCGTTCAACGCCGTCTTGCCGCCTGGACCGACCCCGTGAGAATCCCGCAGCCGATCGTGCCCGTTGGCCCAATCCTCCAGCCAGTCGGCCCGGTAGACCTGATACTGGTCGAACAGGTCGGCCAGCTGGGCTGACAGCTGATGGAGCCGGCGCAGCTGCGGATCCTCTTCCAGGAAACGCCGCAGCGGCTCGAAAACCGCCTGTGTCTGCGGCCTAGCCACCAGCGCGGGCAGCAGCCGCATCAGTCGCCAGGTCAGCAGCTCCTTGCCAAAGGGTGAACGTTCCGGCACCTGATCCTCGCCCAGCACGGCGCGGTAGGCCTGCCAGATGAAACGGGAAGGCAGCTGCAGGTCGATGGCGGCCGCAATGCCCAGCCCGCGCCCGTCGAACGCGGGACGCCCCGCATCGACAGGCGCCGGATCGGCCGCCAGCGACAGCGTGAGCCACTGCGCGATGCCGTTGCTCTGCACCAGGATGACTTCATTTTCCAGCGGGGCCAGCGGATGGGCCCGCATCCAGTCGCAGATGAGATCGCGCAGCGTCTCGGACTGGTTGCCGTGAATGACGATGAAACCGGGAGCGATGTCGGGCTGGGGCATGCTGACAGGAACGGGGCAAGGGTCTTCCCGTTTACCTTGGATGCCCCTACCCTGGCAAGCAACGACGGCAGCCGTGGCCTGGATGAGACATCCGGGGCAACCTGCCTTTCAGGGCCGGAAACTCAGGACTGGCTCAGGCCTGGGACAGCCAGCGCTGCAGCACGGCGTTGACGGCCTCGGGCCGCTCCATCGGCGCCAAGTGGCCAGCCCCCGGAATGATGGCCAGCTTCGCGCCAGGCACGCCGGAAGAGATTTCCTGTGCCAGGGCCGGTGGGGTGATCTGATCGCCCTCACCCACCACGACCAACGTGCGGCAGTCGATCTTGGCCAGCAGCGGCCGGGAATCGGGACGTCCCAGAATGGCCATCTGCTGGCGCACGAAACCCTCGGCACCGACCGCCTGACGCATGCCCTCCACCAGGGCTGCCAGCTGCAGGTCATCCACGCGTCCGGGCGCCACCAGCCTCGGGAACATCGACGGGATCCGCCCGAAACCACCGTTCTGGGCCATACGGATCATCTGAAGGCGGTTCTCGCGAACCTCATCGGTATCGACCCGGGCCGAGGTGTCGAACAGCACCAGCTCGCCGACCCGTTCCGGTGCCTGCCGCAGGATCTCGAAGGCCAGATAGCCGCCCATGGACAGCCCCACCAGCCGGAAGACCGGCGGCGCGTCGGCCAGGATGGCCCTTGCCATGGCCCCGATCTCGCCGTGCCGCGTGGTGTCGGCCACGGTCACCGAGCCCTGCGTCCAGAACAGCGGCAGCTGCGCCATGAAGAGCTGGGGCGTACACAAAAGCCCCGGCACGAGCACGGTGGGCAACCTGCCGAACACGACAGGCGTACTGGCGACGGGGGCTTGCATGGGCACTCCGCAGGACAGGTCTCGATAGGGTCGATTATATCGATCGGGCCCTCCGTCCATTTCCCAGTGCGAAACAGGCCCCGCCTTTGCCGCTCTCTGTGTTTCAGTTCCAAATATTGATACGGCCCCTTTCTCCCGCGGGAGCCAGAAAACACGGTATCGATTTCACTCCGGATGTAGCAATTCACAAAGAATTCGTAGCCAAACCACTGAAGTCGTAAAAGAAAAACGCCCCTGCCGGGCACTCCGGAACAGGGGCATTTCAGAGATCGGGGAACCGCTCGGACCGGGCAGACGCATGCATCTGCCCAACCGCATGGCCTGCGGACATCAGGCAGGATCAGTCATCCTTGCCTTCGTCGCGGGCCTGCCGGAAGGCGCGGTCCGGATCCAGCGTGGCCGGGCCACGCTTGCGGGCGCCGCCACGGGCATCACGATCACCGAAGCGGCCACCGCGATCCGGGCTACCCCGGCGGTCATCACGGCCGCGCCAGCCGGCATCGTCACGCCGACCGAAGCTCCGGTTGCCGCGTCCCTCGCCATCCCGGCGATCACCGCCCTCCCAGGGCTTGCGTTCCTTCCAGCCCGGACGGTCACCAAAGCTGCGGCGATCCTGGCCTTCACCGTCACGGCGCGGTTTCCATTCACCGCGATCACCGCGGAATCCGCGGGACTCGTTGTTCCGATCCCGGTTCCAGCCACCACGATCACCCCGGTCTTCCCAGGCACGGCCGCCCTCACGACGGTCACGGTCGAAGGAACGACGCTCACGCTGTCCGCCCTCGCCGCGTTCACCGCGAGATACATCCCAGCCGCGGCCTTCGCGCCGATCGTTGTTCCACGGACGCTCGCGCCGACCTTCGCCATCACGGCCTTCCGGGCGGAAGCCGCGCGCGCCGCCCTGCGGGCGGTCCTCGCGACCTTTCCAGCCACCGCGACGGCCCTCGTCACCGCCGAAACGGCGCCCCGGACGATCCTCGCTCCAGCGCTCCCCGTCGTGGCGACGGGGCCCGAAGCCTTCACCGTCGCGACGCGGCCAGGGCTTGCGATCCCGATAGCCGTCCTGGCCACCCCGGAAGTCGTCACGACGCCCGAAGCTGCGTTCACCACGGCGCTCGTCACGGTCACGCGGACCCTGCGCGCCATCACGGTCATGCCGTCCCTGGAAGCCACGACCCCGGTATTCGCGGTCGCCGCCGCGCCGATCATCCCGGCCACGTCCGCCAAAACGCGGCTTGCCGTAGCCTTCGCGACGGGCGTCCTTCTTCTTGTGCTTCTTCTTGAAGGGCTGCGGCTTGAACTGGGCTTCCAGTCCCGGGAACTCGCTGACCTGGATATGACGGCCCAGGAAATGCTCGATCTTGCGCAGCGGGATCACGTCCTCGCGGCCCACGAAGGAGATGGCCTGGCCACTGGCGCCGGCCCGACCGGTCCGGCCGATGCGGTGCACGTAGTCTTCAGCCACGCGCGGCAGCTCATAGTTGATGACGTGGGTAAGGCTGGACACGTCAATGCCGCGGGCCGCCACGTCGGTGGCGATCAGCACCTGGCATTCCCCCTGGCGCAGACGGTTCAGTGCCCGGGTGCGCTCGCGCTGGTTCATGTCGCCATGCAGCGCGTCCACGGCAAAGCCTTCACCCTGCAGTTCCTCGGACAGTTCCTCGGCCTGCCGCTTGGTGGCGGTGAAGACGATGGCCTGGCCAAGGCCGGTGTCGTTGAGGCAGGCGCGCAGCAGCTGGCCACGGTGTCCCGGATTGTCGACATAGACCACGTGGTCATCGATCGGCGTGAGCGCCTCTTCGCTGCGCTCGACAGTCAGCCACTGAGGATCCTTCAGCAGCTTGTCGGCCAGGTTGCGCACATCGTGCGAGACCGTGGCAGTGAAGCACACGGTCTGACGCTCGGTCGGCAGCATTTCGGCAATGCGGAACACATCGTCGGAGAAGCCCATGTCCAGCATCCGGTCGGCCTCGTCGAGCACCAGCATCTTCAGGCGCGACAGGTCGATCTTGCCGTTTTCCAGCTGGTCGATCAGACGGCCGGGCGTGGCCACCAGCACTTCATACGGCATGGCCAGTGCCCGTGCCTGATGGAAGTACGAGGAGCCACCGGTGATGCAGACGGTGCTGGTGCGCGGCAGCAGCCGCGACAGGGCGTGGCTGGTGCGCGTGACCTGCTGGGCCAGCTCGCGCGTGGGCGTGAGCACCAGCACGGAGGGGCCGAAGGTCGGACGGGCCGGACGACGCCCCTTGCCCCGCTTGCCACGGTGGTCCTCATCATCGTCGCCCGCGTCGTGACGCTCGGCAGCACGCTCCTGCGCATTCAGCGCCACGCCCTGCAGGGCCGGCAGCAGGAAGGCGGCCGTCTTGCCGGTACCGGTAGGCGCCGAAGCCACCAGGTCATTGCCGGCCAGCAGCACCGGAATGGCCTGTGCCTGCACGGGCGACGGATGGATGATGTCCAGGCGCTGCAGGGCCTGCACCAGCGGCTCGATCAGCCCCAGCTCGGCAAAGCTCGAATCGGTGGCCTCGACGAAGGGATCGGCATGCAGCGGTGCAGGCTCGTCGTCCTCATCGTCCGAATCGGCGTCATCCGCCCCGTCTTCGTCTTCG
>CAUVLK010000262.1:0-4353 GCA_963552635.1 uncultured Lautropia sp.
CCGGCCGAAGCCTCCGGGAGTCTGGGCTGGACGCGAGCCGCCCTGCTGCTGGGCACCACGGCCCTGCTGGCCTGGCTGTTCCCCCGGGGACGCCGGCTCATGTCACTGCCGCCGCGCACCCAGCTGGAAGCGAAGAACCTGCAGCTTCAGGCCGAGATCGAGCGCATCAAGCACACCAACGAGGTCATTGCCCTGTCCGAGGCACGCTACCGCCTGCTGATGGACACGGCCGCCGAGGGCATCTGGATCCTGGACCGCGTGGGTCGCATCAGCCTGGCCAACCCCCGACTGGCCAACATGCTGGGCACCACGCCCGAGCAGATGAAAGGCCGTGCCCTGCTGGAACTGGTGCCCGAGACCGAGCGCCCCGACATCATCAATCTGCTGCAGCGCCAGAAGCGCGGCGAGGCCGTGCGCACACTGTGCCACCTGCTGCGCCCGGATGGTCGCCTGGTGGCGGTGCAGATCTCCAGCACGCCCATGAGCCAGGGTGCGGCCACCGGCAGCAGCCTGTCGGTCATCACCGACCTGAGCGACCAGATGAAGGTGCAGGACGAACTGCGCAAGGTGGCTGCCGACCTGCAGGAGCAGGTGCATGGCCGCACCCTGGCCTACCGCGACACCGCCAACCAGCTGGCCGCCATGCTGGAGACCAGCCGCGCCCAGTCGCGGGCCTACGGCATCCTGCAGGATCTGAACGACATGCTGCAGACCTGCCCCACGCCCAACGAGGCCGCCCGGGTGGCGGGCGAGTTCGCCACGAAGCTCTTCCATGCCGACTCCGGCTCCATCTACATTGCCGAGCCGGGTCAGGCCAAGTTCCGGATCCTGGGATCGTGGGGCCTGCAGGATGAAACCTCCGAGACCCTGCAGCTCAACGATTGCTGGGGCCTGCGCCAGAACCAGGCCTATCCGCACAACGAGAACCAGATCGGCATCCGCTGCCACCACCTCAGCATCGGCCCCAACCGGCACAGCTGCTGCATGCCGATGTTCGCCAACGGCCAGGCCACCGGTCTGATCTGCCTGCGCAGCGACCAGCCCTTCGTGGGCAGCGACGCCGAGACCACCGCCGCCAACCAGAAGATCCGCCGCCTCTTCGCCAGCAACGTGGCCCAGTTCCTGGCCAACCTCACGCTGCGGCAGACGCTGGAGCAGGCCTCGTTGCGCGACCCGCTCACCAACCTGTTCAACCGCCGCTACTTCAACGAACAGCTGGCCATCGAGTTCGAGCGCGCCAGCCGCGCCCGCTCGCCGCTGGCCCTGCAGACGGTCGACATCGACCACTTCAAGCGCCTCAACGACCGCTATGGCCACGAGGCGGGCGACCGCGTGCTGGTGCAGGTGTCCGAAGTGCTGGTCCAGAATGCCCGCGCCGGCGACATCGTCTGTCGCTGGGGCGGCGAGGAATTCCTGATCCTGATGCCCGGCCTCAACGGCACCTCCGCCAAGCGCCGTGCCGACGAGATCCGTCGCAAGGTCCACGAGAAGGTCGAGACCGTCGGCGGCGCCCCCGTCAGTGTCTCCATCGGCGTGGCCGCCTACCCCGAACACGCCTCCGATCCGGAAGGACTGGTCAACGTCAGCGACCGGGCTCTCTATGCCTCCAAAGGCGCAGGACGCAACCGCGTCACCGTTGCGGTTTCCGTGCTGTAACCCTGGTCGTATCGCAGTCCTGACACACCACCGCCTGCCGTCTGGCACGTGTGCCGCAGCGGCAGGGCGGCGCCTCGCTTCAACGCCCGGCAGAACCGCCTCCTGCTGTCCTGCAGAACCTTGCCGTCCCCCTGGCCACATGCCCACACAAGGACATGAATCAGGGCATGAATATTGCATTCAGCATGCAATGAACAAGAAAGGGGCCGCCTTTGCGGCATTCAGACGCCAAGGCCGTCCAAAAGAAGCAACGCTGTTACCAGTTATCTTGGTGAGGCGCCATTTTTCGGGGGCGAACCGTTGCACATATGACGCAATATGCGTCTTTGCGTTACATTAAAGCGTGTTTTGGTGTCAGTCTTTGGCACACTAGGGCTCTGCCCACCGCCTGGGGCTCAGACCTGCCGCAGCCTCGCTGCCTTGCATGCAGGATAACCCCAGGACTTCCCCGACCCGTACCTTTCTGGATGGAGCGGCCTTGTCAGACTACCTGGCTCATCTCGCGCGTAACCTCCCCGACCTTGCCGAGCGCGGTGCCTATGGCACGCTGCTTGTTCTGGTCATGGCGGCAGGCTTCGTGCTGGCTTGGCTCATCCAGGCCAGCCGGCGCCAGCGTGTCGTGCGCCAGCTCATCGAGACCCACATCCAGGAAGAGCGCGCCGAGCAGGAAGAAACCCGCCTGCTGGCTGAAGATCTGGCACAGGAGCAGGCCAGCCGGCTGGCCCAGCAGGCCCGCAGCATCGCCCACCTGAAAGCGCGGCTGGCCACCCACATCGCGCGCGAGCGGGGTGAGGCTGTCACCCCCGGCACCCGGTCCCCTGCCGCCCCCCACGCCGCTTCAGCCCTTGCCTCCCGGCCTGCCGAAGGCGCGACGGGCGTTCGCTTCCCAGCCACGCTCATCCTTGAGCAGGCCGATACCTGGACGGCTTCACAGACCCGGACGTCAACCCGAACCCTGGCGCCAACCCAGACACGGACGTCAACCCGGACCATGGCGCCGACCCAGACCCGACCACAGACCCAGACCCGACAGACCACCCTGGTTGCGACGCAGCCCGATCCGGCACCGGAAACCCGCCCCATGTCTTCGCCTGCGTCCACCACCCGACCGGTCCGCCTGCAACACACCCGCACCGGCAACGTGATCACCACGGCCGAACTGGCCCGCCGGGCCGCTGCCCGGGCCTCGGCCATCCATGCCGCCGCTGCAGAACGCGCCCGTACCGCTCCACAGCCGGCCTCGGCCCACAAGGCCGACACCCTGACCCAGCCCGCCCATGTGCCCACCGATGCCCCCCGGCCGTCGGGCAGCACCTGCGTGGACATGGCCACCCAGGCCGCCCTCGTGGCCAGCCGGGCCAGCCGACTGCACAACGCCGCCCGGGTCAGCCAGGCTGGCTACACCCTGTACGACGCCACCCGCGCCGCCCAGAACGAGATGAGCCTGGCCATCGCCGGCTTCGAGCTGGAAGCGCTGAAGAAACGGCTGGCGCACGAATTGCGCATCAACCGGGAAAAGGCCCGCCTGATGCGTCGGTACGAACAGGACGCCGAGCATTGGCACCAGGCGCACCAGCGGACCCATGAACGCTGCGTCAGCCTGGCCAGCACGGTGCGTGCCCTGGAAACCATCCTGAAGCAGACCCGGCACTCCTGGGCAGCCAGCGAGAGCGAACTGGCCCGGCTGCGCGAACAGCTGCGCCAGCAACAGGCCATCAACCTGATGAACGTGCGCCCGCCTGACAGCCCGGCCGTTCCCCGGACGCCCGGCACGGGGTCGGGCAACGATCACCCGCCGCTCTCGATGCTGCTGCGGGATCGCCTGAACCAGGCGGCACGCTCGCTGGGGCGGCACAGCGGCGTGATGGGCGGCGCGGGCCCCCAGTAACGCCATCGGGACGGATCAATCCGTCTGCCGCACCTCTTCACTCGAACGGGCAAACAGCCAGCCCACCACGATGCCGGCGCTGACGTTGGTGCGACGCTCCACCAGCGGCGAATCCGCAAAGACCGCTCCGCCCAGAAGCGTGGCCCGCACGAAACCCGCCACCCACGTCTGCGGATAACGCTTGTTCAGCGCAGCCGTCAGCTCCAGCCCGCCATAGCCCCCCTTGGCCGCATAGGCCGGACGCCACGTGCGGGCATATTGCGGGTCGATCTCGTAGTAGTAGCGGTGATAGGCGCGCGTGGCGAACACCGGTCCGCCCCACAGTCCGAACTGCCAGCCGGAAAAACCGCCCACGTCACTCACCCGCCAGCCCAGACTGGGACTGAACACCCAGCCCCGGTTCTGCAGCCTGCCCAGCGGCATGGCGTAGCGCAGCGGCAGCTCCAGCCGCAGCTCCTGCTTGCGGCTTGCATCGGACCACAGATGCACCTGCAGCCGGGGGCCGATCTCGAACAGCGACTTGAGCCGCGGCATGCCCGCCCGAATGCCCGTGGTGGTGCGACGTACCGGCGGCGTCAGGCCCACGCTCACATCCAGCTCGACACGGTCGGAATCCCACAGATCCGCCCGAATGCCACTGCGATCCACCCGCAGATGCGGCGAGCGATAGACGAACATCGGAAAGGGCAGCAGATACTGCCGCTGCCGGGCGGAACCCCGATAATCCGGCAGCGTGATGCCCGACAGCCCGGCACCCACCTCCCAGACCGGCAGACTGTGCCGGTGCGAGAACGAACGCGCCTGGCCAG
>CAUVLK010000263.1:0-4347 GCA_963552635.1 uncultured Lautropia sp.
CGCCATTCCGGCCATCCTGCTGGCCCTGGCCGCCCTGGCCGGCAGCTTCTTCACCCAGGAGCGCACCGTCATCCAGCAGGCTGATGCCTACACCGAGATGCTGACCGCCGACGTGCCGCTGTCGGCCTACACCGATAACGGCTTTGCCGCCCACCTGCAGGGCGGCATGATGCGCACCTCCGCATCGGCGCGCGACCGCTGAGGCCCCCATGCGTCAGAGCGTGCCCGTCCGCCCCGCCCTGCTTTCCCTGGCCCTTGGGACTTCCTTCGCGCTGTCCCCACCGGCCACCGCCTCCCAGGGCCCTCACGCACAGCCCCCCGCGGCGTCCGCCCGGCGGCTGCCGGCGCCCGACCTGCTGGCCCTGCCACGCATCGACATTCCGCTTCCCGAACACCGGCCCGGTGACGATACGGTGCAGCTGGCAGCCGGCGAGGTCCTGTCGCTGGAGCTGCCCATCGCCATCACCGCGCTGTTCGAGCCCGGCTGGGAAGATCTGGACGAGACCCAGCAGGAAATCCTCGCGCCGTTCGCCCCCGAATGGAACACCTGGCCCATCGCCGAAAAGCGCTCATGGCTGGCCTTTGCCGACCGGATGCAGCAGTTGCCCGAGGCACAGCGCCAGCGTGCCCGCCGCCGCATCCTCGAATGGGCCAACATGTCGCCCGAAGAGCGGCGCATCGCCCGGCTCAACTACCAGAACGCCCGCCGGCGCCCCATGCCCGAGCGCGTGAAGGAGTGGGAGCGCTACCAGAGCTTCAGCTACGCCGAACGCGAGCGGCTGCGCCATTCCGAGCAGGCCCACGACATTGCCGCGGCCCAGCGCGCACGCGCCGGCGGCATGCCGCCGCCCCCCGGACACATGCCCCCACCACAGGGCGAGGACATGCTGGTCATCATCGTGAACCCCGAGTCCACGCGCTCCGTGCTGATGCCGCCCCCACCGCCGGATTCATCATCCCCCGAACGGCTGAGCGTGCCTGGCCCCGACATTCCCCCAGGCGCCCTGCCCGGCGTCCCGGACACGCCTCCCAAGGCGCCCTTCGCTGAAGAGCTCCCCCAGGGCCTGGTCGTCGGCCAGCCTGCCCCCACCGGCGGTTCACTGTCTGCCCCCCAGCAGAGCGTGCCGCAGACAGGTGCTCCCGACCGCCTCTTCATCACACCGGAAAGCCGCCCGCCCCTGAGCCCCGAGCCGCGTGACAGCCGCCCGGGCTGGCATGACCATGACATCGGTGGCGGCCACGCCGACGGTGCCGACAGCAACGGTCCGGGTAACGGCAGCCATGGGCCGGCCGGTGATCATGGTGGCCCAGGCGGAGACGGTCCGGGCGGTGAGGGTCCGGGTGGCGATGGCCCGGGCGGGCCGCACTGAAGTATGCTTGGCGGCCCGTCATGCGATCATTCCCCCATGCCTGACCATACCTCCGCCCCGACATCTCCCACACCAGCCCTGCCCGCCTCGCCGTGGCGACGCTTCATGTCGTGCGTCTACGACGGCATCGTCCTGTTCGGCGTGCTGTTCTTCTTCGGCTACGCCTTCTCGGCGCTGGCCCAGTTCCACGGCGAATCAGGCCTGGCGCGCACGCTCTTCCAGCTCTACCTGTTCTGCCTGCTGGGCGCGTACTTCGGCTGGTTCTGGAGCAACGGCCGCTGGAGCCTGCCCATGAAGACCATCGGCGTGAAGGTGGTGCGCGACGATGGCACCCAGGGCCCGGTCAGCCTGCCGCGCGCCCTGTGGCGTTACACGGTGGCCTCGATCTTCTTCTGGGGCGGACTGGCCCTGGTCTGGACAGCGGGCTCGGCCATCACGGCCGTCCTGTGGGTGCTGCTCTGGCTGCTGCCCTTTGGCTGGTCCCTCATCGATCGCCGCCGTCGCACCCTCTATGACGTGCTGGCCGGCACCGTGCTGGTACGGCACGATGCCATGGCCGACCGGCGCGGACAGAAGCCCGCGCCTCGCTGAACCGCATCGGGGGCTTCAGCCCTCCTGCGGTTCGTGCGCCCGGTCCACGCAGTCCACGTAGTACCCGATGCGCCCCTCGGCGTCCTTCTCGGCCACCAGACCATGCACGTCAGTGTGGAAGCCCGGGAACTGCTCGTTGAACTCGCGCACGAACTTCAGATACTCGACGATGGTGCGGTTGAAGCGCTCGCCGGGAATCAGCAGCGGAATGCCCGGCGGGTACGGCGTGACCAGCATCGTGGTGATGCGGCCTTCCAGATCGTCCACAGGCACCCGATCGACCTTGCGGTGCGTCAGGCACTCGTAGGCATCCGACGGCTTCATCACCGGCATCATGTCCGACAGGTACATGTCGGTGGTCACCCGCGCCACGTCGTACCGGCGATAGGCATCATGCACGCGGGTAGACAGGTCGTGCAGCCCCATGCGGTCGTACATCGGGTAGGCCTTCACGAAATCGGGCATCACCCGCCACAACGGCTGGTTCTCGTCATAGTCGGCCTTGAACTGCTGCAGCTCGGTCACCAGCGTGTTCCAGCGACCCTTGGTGATGCCGATGGTGAACATCACGAAGAACGAATAGAGCCCGGTCTTCTCCACCACCACGCCGTGCTCGGCCAGATACTTGGTGACGACCGCCGCCGGGATGCCCGTGTCGGCAAACTCGCCCTCCATGTCCAGTCCCGGGGTGATGATGGTGGCCTTGATCGGGTCCAGCATGTTGAAGCCGGGCTCGACGGGGCCGAAGCCGTGCCACTTCTCGTCGGCGTGCAGCATCCATTCTTCCTGGCGCAGCGCCTTGCCGCTGCTGAGGTTGTCCGGCCCCCAGACGCGGAACCACCATGAACCGTCGTATTCCTGCTCGACCTTGCGCATGGCCCGGCGGAAGTCACGCGCCTCCTGCAGCGACTCCTGCACCAGCGCCGTGCCGCCCGGTGCCTCCATCATCGACGCCGCCACGTCGCACGAAGCGATGATGGCGTACTGCGGCGACGTGGACGTGTGCATCAGGTAGCTTTCGTTGAAGCGGTAGCGGTCCAGCTTGCGGGTCTGCGACTCCTGCACCAGGATCTGTGACGCCTGCGACAGCCCGGCCAGCAGCTTGTGGGTGGACTGGGTGGCGAACACCATCGCATGCGTGGAACGCGGCCGATCCCGACCGATGGCGTGCATCTCGTGGTAGATGGGATGGAAGGTGGCGTGCGGCAGCCAGGCCTCGTCAAAGTGCAGGTTCTCCACGTAGTCCTGCAGCTCAGCCTTGATCATCTCCACGTTGTAGAGAATGCCGTCATAGGTGGACTGGGTGATGGTCATCACCCGCGGCCGGGCCGACTTGTCCTTGATGAGCGGGTTCGCCTCGATCTTTCTGACAATGCTCTCGCGGCTGAACTCCTGCAGCGGAATGGGACCGATGATGCCCAGGTGGTTGCGCGTGGGCTGCAGGAAGATCGGTACCGTGCCGCTCATCATGATGGCGTGCAGGATGCTCTTGTGGCAGTTGCGGTCCACCAGCACCACGTCGTCGCTGGCCACCTCGGAATGCCAGACGATCTTGTTGGACGTGGACGTGCCGTTGGTCACAAAGAACAGGTGATCGGCATTGAAGATGCGCGCCGCATTGGTCTCGGACGCTGCCACCGGGCCCGTGTGGTCCAGCAGCTGCCCCAGCTCGTCGACCGAGTTGCAGACATCGGCGCGCAGCATGTTCTCGCCGAAGAATTGGTGAAACATCTGCCCCACCGGACTCTTCAGGAAGGCCACACCACCCGAATGTCCCGGGCAGTGCCACGAGTACGAACCATCATTGGCGTAGTGCACCAGCGCCTTGAAGAACGGAGGTGCCAGCGAGTTCAGGTAATTGGTGGCCTCACGGATGATGTAGCGCGCCACGAACTCGGGCGTGTCCTCGAACATGTGGATGAAGCCGTGCAGCTCCTTCAGGATCTCGTTCGGGATATGCTGCGAGGTGCGCGTCTCACCAAACAGGAAGATCGGAATGTCGGCATTGCGACGGCGCGTCTCGCGAATGAAGGCCCGCAGGTCCTGGATGGCCACACTCTCGGGCCCTTCCTCGTTGATCTCCTCATCATCGATGGACACGATGAAGGCCGAGGCGCGTGCGGCCTGATTGGCCACCATCGCCACGTCGTAGTAGGTGAAGCCCCCCACCACCTCGGTGCCCTGGTCCTCAATGGCCTTGGCCAGTGCCCGGATGCCCAGGCCACTGGCCGAATCGGCGCGCCAGTCTTCATCGATGATGACGATGGGAAAACGGAATTTCATGGATAGCCTGCTGGTCTGGAAGGGTCTGAGAAGAAGCCGGGCATGCGGCATCCGGGGTGTGCGGATGCGCTGCATGGCTGGGCGCTCAGCGCCCATGTGCAGC
>CAUVLK010000264.1:0-4347 GCA_963552635.1 uncultured Lautropia sp.
CTTCCTGATCCTGCATCTGGCCCTGCTTCTGGTGCTGCGCACGCTGGGGCTTCCCCAGCGCATCCGTCGCAAGCGTGAGCAGCGTCGTCTGCAACGCAACAACCGCTCGCTGCAGGAGGCGGTGCTGGCCCACTTCGAAGGGCGGTTCGAGCGTGCCGAACGGCTGTCGGCTGCGGTGCTGGCCCATACGCCCGAAGGCAACCGCAAGGATCAGGGTGCCGCGGCAGCGCTGCTGGCTGCGCTCTCGGCCCATCGGCTGGGCAACTATGCCCGCCGTGATGACTGGACGCGCCAGGCCGTGCGTCGGGGTGGCAAGAATGCGGCCCTGATGGCGCGTGCCGAGTTTGCCCTCGAAGATCACCAGCCCGAGAAGGCCCTGATGGCCGTCGGCCAGATCACGGCCGGAGGCGAGCAGCAGGTGGCCGCGCTGGAGACCGCACTGGCCGGTTATGGTCAGGCTGGTCGCTGGGATCAGGTGCTGGAAACGGTCCGTCAGCTCACGCGTCGGGGCAAGCTGGCCGCCAATGAGGCGGACAACCTGCGGCTGGCAGCCTATCGGCAGCTGCTGGCGCGCCGCGCCGGCGATGCCGAGGCGCTCAATGCGCTCTGGAAGTCGCTCTCGGCCGATGAACGCAAGAAGGGCATGCTGGCTGCTCCCACCATGACGGCCCTGGCGGAAGCCAACGCCACGGCCGATGCACGCCGCATCGGCATCGGGCTGCTTGATGTCGATTACGACGAGGGCGTGCTGGAAGCCTATGCATCCCTGGAGGCCCTGCCGGCACGCCAGCGGCTGGAGCAGCTGGAGCGCTGGCGCCTGCGCCACGGCGAGAAGCCACGGCTGCTGGAGATGCTGGGGCGCATCTGCGCATCCGAGCGCCTTTGGGGCAAGGCCGAAGGCTATCTGGTGGATTCGCTGCTGGCCGGTGATGCCGTCTCGGCACGGGTTGCCCTGGCCCAGCTCTATGAATCGGTCGGTCGTCCGCAGGAAGCCGCGCTGCAGTTCCAGTACGCTGCTCGCCTGTCGCTGGGTGAGCGCCCCCCGCTGCCCGAGCCGATCGGCGCTGCGTCGTTGACGGGCGTCGCCGGTGCAGGCGCGGGCGCACGAAGCGGCAGTTCGCCGTTGCCACCGGATATTCCCGCACCTCGACTGCAGGGTCAGTCCGCACCTCATACCGCCCCTCTGGGACAGGGCGGAGCACCCCTGCAGGCCTCGGCCCAGGAAGTCGAGGCTGCCCGCGGCACCCTGACGCAGGCGACGACGCCAGCGTCGACGCAGCCGACCACGGGCGCTGCACAGACGCCCGCCCAGGCCTCCGCAGGCAGCACGGCGCAGCCTGCCTCAGCCAGCACGGCACGGTCCACCGCTGCCAGCACGGCGGAGTCCACCGCTGCCAGCACGACAGGCATCCCTGCTGCATCCCGGCTGTCGTCCGGTGTGGCAGCCTCTTCCTCTTCCTCAACTCCTTCCACAGACAGGAAATCATGAATCTCGATCGCGTCGGTCCCGGCAAGAAGCTGCCCGAAGAATTCAACGTCATCATCGAAATCCCGATGAACTCCGATCCCGTCAAGTACGAGGTCGACGAGGAAACGGGGGCCCTGTTCGTGGATCGTTTCGTGGCCACCAACATGCGCTATCCGCACAACTATGGCTACATCCCCGAGACCATCGCCGAGGATGGTGACCCGGTGGACGTGCTGGTGATCACGCCGTATCCGCTGGTGCATGGCTGCGTGGTGCGCTGCCGCGCCCTGGGCCTGCTGAACATGGAAGACGAGGGCGGTGGCGATGCCAAGCTGCTGGCCGTGCCCATCGACAAGCTGCTGGCCACCAACAAGAACGTGAAGACCGCCGATGACCTGAACCCGCTGGTTCTGGCCCAGATCAAGCACTTCTTCGAGCACTACAAGGATCTGGAGCCTGGCAAGTGGGTCAAGGTCGGCGCCTGGGAAGGTCCCGAGGCCGCTGCCAAGGAAATCCTGGCCGGCATCGAGCGCGGCAAGGCCCACAAGTCGGCATGATCGCGTCCTGCCCACCCTGTCCCCGGATATTCTTCGATGAGCCTGAAGATCGCGTGCGCCCAGCTGAACCAGCGTGTGGGCGACATGGCCGGCAATGCCGAACGCATCATCGCCGCTGCGGCGCGTGCAGCCGGGGAGGGCGCCCAGGTGCTGCTCACCCCCGAGTTGTCGCTGTGCGGCTACCTGCCGGGGGACAACCTGTTCCGGCCCGCCTTCCAGCAGCAGGTCGATGCCGCCGTCGAGACCATTCGACAGGCCTCGGCAGAGCAACCAGGGCTGCACTGGGTGGTGGGATATCCGGTGCTGCGCGAAGGTCGGCGCCACAGTGCCGCCGGTGTCTTCCATCAGGGACGCCAGGTGGCCGAATACCTGAAGGCCGAGTTGCCTGATTACGGCGTCTTCGACGAGACACGCTACTTCCAGCCGCAGGCCGATGCCACCGTCTTCACGGTGGCAGGCGTGCGCTGCGCACTGCTGATCTGCGAGGATACCTGGCTGCCGGCTGCGCCGGCCCGCGCCCGGTCCGCCGGGGCCGAGCTGGTGCTCAGCCTCAATGCCTCGCCGTTCCAGTCGGCCAAGGGCGACCTGCGGGCCGACACGCTGCGCACCAACGTCTGCGCACAGGGCATGGCCGTCGTGGCCTGCAACCTGGTGGGCGGTCAGGATGAGCTCGTCTTCGACGGCCAGAGTCTGGCGCTGGACGCCCAGGGGCGTCTCGCGGCCCGGGCACCGTCCTTTGTCGAGGATCTGCTGCTGGTCACGGTCGAACGGGGTGCCGATGGTGCGCTGGCACTTGCCGGCAGCATGGCCGCGGCGCTGGAGCGTCTGCCCGAGATCTATCAGGCCCTGGTGCTGGGCATCCGCGACTACATCGGCAAGAACGGTTTTGGCGGGGTGGTGCTGGGGCTGTCGGGCGGCATCGATTCGGCGCTCACGCTGGCCCTGGCGGTGGATGCGCTGGGGGCCGATCGGGTGCGCACCGTCATGATGCCGTCGCCCTATACGGCCGACATCTCGCTGGCCGATGCCAAGGACATGGCGGCCCGCCTGGGGGTGAAGCACGAGGTGCTGCCCATTGCGCCGTGCTTCGACGCCTTCCGTGGGACACTGGCCAGCACCTTTGCCGGCCTGCCTGAGGACCTGACCGAAGAGAACATCCAGGCCCGCATCCGGGGCACGCTCCTGATGGCCATTTCCAACAAGACGGGCTGGCTGGTGCTCACCACCGGCAACAAGTCCGAGCTGGCCGTCGGTTACAGCACCCTCTATGGCGACATGGCCGGGGGCTTTGCACCGCTCAAGGACGTGCTCAAGACGGTTGTCTATCAGCTGTCCAACTGGCGCAATGCCCAGTCGCCCGTCATTCCCGAGCGCATCATCACCCGGCCGCCCAGCGCCGAGCTGCGCCCCGACCAGACCGACCAGGATTCCCTGCCGCCCTACGATGTGCTGGACCGCATCATCCAGGGATACATGGAGGAAGATCGTCCGGCTGCCTCGCTGGTGGCCGAGGGTCTGCCGGCGGATGCCGTGGCCCAGGTGGTCCGTCTGTTGCGGCTGGCCGAATACAAGCGTCAGCAGGGGCCGGTGGGACCGCGGGTCACGGCCCGGGCCTTCGGTCGTGACTGGCGCTATCCCATCACATCAGCCTTCCGTGAACCAGTCGGCGGACAGGGCGCCTGAAAGGGGTTAGGCTAGCCGGGTCACGTGTCGACAGTCTGAACGTCCCGGCGTACAACGAATTGGAGAGATTCATGAAAGAGATCACGGCAGTCATCAAGCCGTTCAAACTCGATGAAGTCCGTGAAGCCCTGGCCGCGGTCGGTGTCACCGGCCTGACGGTCACCGAAGTGAAGGGATTCGGGCGCCAGAAAGGGCATACCGAGCTGTATCGCGGCGCCGAATACGTGGTCGACTTCCTGCCCAAGCTGAAGATCGACGTGGTGGTTTCCGATGAAAACCTCGATGCCGTCATCGACGCCATCGTCAAGGCTGCGCGGACGGGCCGCATCGGCGACGGCAAGATCTTCGTGCGCAGCGTCGAGCAGGTCATCCGCATCCGCACCGGCGAGATCGACGAAGCCGCCGTCTGATTCAGCCCGCCTCCTGCGGCCGGCTGGCCTGCCGCAGCAGCACCAGCAGCGCGCCGCTGCCTCCCATGGAGGGCGGCGCCTGGCAGAAGGCGATCACCTCCTTCTGCTGCGGCAGCCAGCGCAGCACCTTGTCCTTCAGCACCGGCTGTCGCCCCTCCGATCCCAGCCCCTTGCCGTGGATCACCCGCACGCAGCGCAAGCCGTTCCGACGTGCCTGAGATCGGAAGAG
>CAUVLK010000265.1:0-4335 GCA_963552635.1 uncultured Lautropia sp.
GCAGCTTCGACTCCTGGAGCGCCGTGGCGAGGGCGATCGTCGCCGCCCCGGCCCGCAGGCCGCGCCGGCCACCGACCGCCAGGCCGATGTCGAATGCGACATGCTCGTCATCGGTGGCGGCCCGGGTGGTTATTCGGCCGCCTTCCGTGCCGCCGATCTGGGCATGAAGGTCGTCATCGTCGAGCGCTATGCCACCCTGGGCGGTGTCTGCCTCAACGTCGGCTGCATCCCGTCCAAGGCACTTCTGCACGCCGTCTCGGTCGTCGAGGAAGCCAAGGGCTTCGAGGCTCACGGCATCAAGTTCGGCAAGCCCGAGATCGATATCGACGGCCTGCGCGGCTGGAAAGAGAAAGTGGTCAGCCGCATGACCACGGGTCTTGCCGGCATGGCCAAGGGCCGCAAGGTCACCATCGTGCGCGGCTACGCACGCTTCCTCGATCCGCACCACGTCGTGGTGGATCTCACCGAGGGCAGTGGCCAGCAGACCACCGGCAAGGAGCAGGTGGTGCGCTTCAACCAGGCCATCATCGCGGCGGGCAGCGAGCCCGTGCGGCTGCCCTTCCTGCCGCAGGACGACCGTATCGTCGACTCCACCGGCGCGCTGGCACTGCGTTTCGTGCCCAAGCGCATGCTGGTCATCGGCGGCGGCATTATCGGCCTGGAAATGGCCACCGTCTATGCCTCGCTGGGCGCCCAGGTGGACGTGGTCGAGATGCTCGACGGCGTCATGGCGGGTGCCGACCGCGACATGGTCAAGGTCTGGCAGAAGTACAACGAGAAGCGTCTGGGCCGCCTGATGGTCAAGACCCGGACCACCGCCGCCAAGGCCACGCCCGAAGGCATCGAGGTCAGCTTCGAGGGAGAGAATGCCCCCGAAGGCCCGCAAGTCTATGACCTGGTGCTGTCGGCCGTGGGCCGCACGCCCAACGGCAAGAAGCTGGATGCCGAGAAGGCCGGTGTGGCCGTTGGCGAACGTGGCTTCATCGAGGTCGACACGCAGTTGCGCACCAACGTGCCGCACATTTTCGCCATCGGCGACATCGTGGGACAGCCCATGCTGGCCCACAAGGCCGTGCACGAGGCCCATGTGGCCGCCGAGGCCGCTGCCGGCCAGAAGCGCCACTTCGACGCCCGCGTCATTCCGGCCGTGGCCTACACCGATCCTGAAGTGGCCTGGGTGGGCATCACCGAGGACGAAGCCAAGGCCAAGGGCATCAGCCTGGGCAAGAGCGTCTTCCCGTGGGTGGCCTCCGGCCGTGCCGTGGCCAATGGTCGTGACGAGGGCTTCACCAAGCTGCTCTTCGATCCCGAGACCCACCGCATCCTGGGGGGCGGCATTGTCGGCACCCATGCGGGCGACATGATCGGCGAATTGGCTCTGGCCATCGAGATGGGCGCGGATGCGGCCGACATCGGCCACACCATCCACCCGCACCCCACGCTGGGTGAATCCATCGGCATGGCTGCCGAAGTCTTCGAGGGCGTCTGCACCGACCTGCCGCCACAGAAGAAGCGCTGATCCTGTCCGCGTAGCGGACTCCCCAGCAGGCCACGGGCCGGTCTCATGACGCATGGGACCGGCCCGTGTTCTTTGGTCTTCAGGAAATGTGCTGCGGCGTGAAGGGCTTGAGTCCGTCCATCGTGAGACCGGGAGGCAACGAGAGGGCGCCGATGGCTTTATCTCGTCTCCCACGCCGTTTGCGTGTTTTCCTGCCACCCCTGGCGATGCAGCAACGACTGGTCATCATGGAACTGTGGCCAGCCAATGCACAGATAGAGACTGAAGCGCCATGAGGTAGGCGTCTGGAAGAGTGCCTCCATCGCTTGCGGGTCGATAATCGACAGCATGCCCACGCCCAGCCCGTGCGCACGGGCTGCCAGATTCAGATTTTGAATGGCCATGGCCGTACTCTGTTCCAGCGTCTGCGGCATGCTGTGGCGGCCCAGACCATGGCCGGCCGCAGGATCCGTTTCGGTGAACACCGCCAGCTGCAGTGGGGCGGCCTCCAGACCATGCAGCTTCAGCTGCCGGTAGCGTTCCTGTCGTGTCGTGGGCTGTGCCGCCAGCGCCTGTGCATTGGCCTGGTCGTGTAGCGCCTGCACCGCCTGCCGCAGGTCGGCATTTTCCACCTGCAGCACGCGCCACGGCCGGGCATTGCCCACCGAAGGCGCCAGCGACATGGCTTCCTTCAGCGTATCCAGCAAGGTCTCGGGCACTGGATCTGTCCGGAAATGCCGCACGTCGCGCCGCCAGCGCATCAGCCGCTGCAGGTTCTGGCGTTCGTCGTCAGAGAACTCCATGTCATAGGATCCTTGAGCCGAGGCATCCAGAAATCCGAGCTTCAGGCGTTTTGCCCCTTCAGCGTTTCGCCTGACTCCTCCGGCTGCGTCAGCAGGCCCTGGTCACGCAGCAGCTTCGTGTTGCGGGGCGCGTATTCCTGGCTGTAGTAGCGGGCAAATTTCTCACGGAACGGGAACTTCTCGCGCTTCTCGCCAAAGGCCGTCATGGTGGCTTCGTAATCGGCCAGTGCCGTCGACAGCACGTCATCCGACGGATAGCGGTTTTCGGCCACAACGGCCTGCTGCGGAAGGCGAGGTTTCACCTGCATCTCCACCGCCGGCTTGCCGATGCATAACCCGAACAGCGGATAGGTGTGCGCCGGCAGCCCCAGCCATTCGGTCAGCTCGGGTGCGATCAGGCGGATGCCGCCGGTGAAGCAGGTGCCAAGGCCCAGGCTTTCGGCGGCGACCACGGCATTCTGTGCTGCCAGCGCCGCGTCGGTGACCAGCGTGATCAGCATCTCGGGCGTGCCCGCAGCCGCAAAGCTTCCGCCGGCGGCCTGGCTGCACAGCATGGCCCGCCGGGCGTCGGCCACGAAGATCCAGTGTTCGGCGCAGGTGCCAATCTGCGGATTGCTGGGCTGGGCTGCAACGATCTTCTGGCGCAGCGCCGGATCGGTGATGCGGATGATGGTGTAGTGCTGGCCATTCATCCACGAGGGGGCCTGGCGGGTGGCATCCAGGATGACCTGCACCTGCTCGGCCGGGATTCTGTGCGCCGGATCGAACTGGCGATAGGTGCGATGCTCACGCAGGGTCTGGAGAACAGGATTCATGGGGTGATATGTTCCAGAGAATGGGGGATTGATCCGTGCAGGTACGACAGGCCAAGCGGGAAGGTGCCGGTCATGTCACCTGATCCTGTCATGATACCCGCTGGTCTTTCAGCGGCTGTCTGATGGCAGGGAAAGCAGAGCGCCGTCTTGTCCAATGGATTGAACAGCGCCTGGGCATGGCGTAGTGCCGATCGACCAGGGCCCTGTCAGTTTGTCGTCAGCCCTCCATCCACGGCCAGCACGGTACCGGTGATCCATCCGGCAGCCGCGGACGCAAGGAATACGGCTGCCTGGCCGATGTCTTCGATGCGGCCGATGCGTTGCAGCGGGTAGATGGTCTTGACCATGTTGTGGAATGCCTGTTGTGCTTCCACGGGCATGGCCTGCAGGTTGTGTTGAAGCTGCGGAGTCTCCACGCTGCCGGGTGCGATGGCATTGACGCGAACGCCCAGGTGCCCCACCTCGAAAGCCAGTGCCCGGGTAAAGGCATCCACAGCTCCCTTGGTCATCGAATAGGCGGTGGTGGTTCGGCCCGGAAGCATCCGGTGTGCAAAATACGAGGAGATGTTGATGACATTTCCCTGGGCGCTGATCAGCGCAGGCAGCAGCCTTTGCGTGAGGAAATAGGGTGCCTTGACGTTGAGGTGGACGTGCTGGTCGAACAGCGCTTCATCCGTGTCTGTAAAGGCAGCGAAGCGTCCGATGCCGGCGTTGTTGACCAGTACATCCACACGGGGCCAGCGTGCCAGCACGGCGTCTGCAACGCGTTGCACCTGCGCCGGATGCTGCAGATCGGCCTCAAGCAGATGAACGCTGGGCGGTTGGTTCTGTGACGTCTGTCCGGTGCTCATCAGCTCATGACGGGCAGCCTCCAGCTTCTGGCGGCTTCGGCCGATCAGGATGAGGCTTGCACCGGCGTGGACGAAGGCCTGCGCAATGCCGAAGCCGATGCCTTCGCTGCCACCGGTGATGACAGCATGTTTTCCTTCCAGGAGGCGTGGTGTGGCATGGATGGTCGATGGCGTGTCTGCGTTCTGCATGAATGGATCTCCTCGTGAGTCTTTCCAGGGCACGGGCAGGCAACGGATTCCTGCGTTGTTGGACCCGGAGGGTTTCGGGGCTCAACGACTTTAGTCCCGTTCATTCATCGACAGAAGCGGCATTTTTGACAGTCACGGATCGTTTTTGCACACTTTGTGGGAGCAGGGAGCAGGGAGAA
>CAUVLK010000266.1:0-4300 GCA_963552635.1 uncultured Lautropia sp.
ACATAGAACAGCGGCACCAACAGCAGCGCCAGCACGGTGGCCGAGATCATCCCGCCGACGACGCCGATGCCGATGGCGCGCTGGCTGGCCGAGCTGGCCCCGGTGGCGACGGCCAGCGGAACCACGCCCAGCGTGAACGCCAGCGAGGTCATCAGGATGGGGCGGAACCGCAGGTGCGCAGCCTGAAGCGCCGCAGCGGCCACCGACTTGCCCTGTTGCTCATGCAGCTCCTTGGCAAACTCGATGATCAGGATGGCGTTCTTGGCCGACAGACCGATGATGGTGATCATGCCGAGCTTGAAGTAGACATCGTTCTCGAGCCCGCCCCACTGGGCGGCCAGGACGACGCCAAGCACGCCCAGCGGCACCACCAGCAGCACCGACAGCGGGATGGCCCAGCTTTCATACAGCGCGGCCAGGCACAGGAAGATGGCCAGCAGCGAGAAGGCGTACAGGACATAGACCTGCGAGCCGGAGCGTTTCTCCTCGAAGGAGATGCCGGTCCACTCGTAGCCGTAGCCCTGCGGCAGTTCGGCCACCAGCTGCTCGACCTTGGCCATCACGTCGCCGGTACTGATGCCCGGCAGTGGCGTGAATTCCAGCCGGATGGACGGGTAGCCGTTGTAGCGGATGGTCTGCATCGGACCCACCGCCCAGCGCACGCTGGCAAAGGACGAGAAGGGCACGACGGCACCCGCGGTGTTCAGCACGTTCAGCTTCAGGATGTCCTGGGGCTGCATGCGGTCCTTGGCATCGGCCTGCACCATGACGCGCTGCAGACGTCCCTGGTTGGGGAAGTCGTTCACGTAGGTGGAGCCCATCATCGTGGACAGCGTGCTGCTGATGGATGCAAACGGCACGCCCAGGGCATTGGCCTTCTCGCGGTCGATGTCGACCTGCAGCTGCGGGGCGTCATCCAGACCGTCCATCCGCACCATGGCAAACATGCCGCTCTTCATGGCCAGGCCCGTGAGCTGCTTGCTGGCCTGCATCAGGGCGTCGTGGCCCTTGCTGGAGCGGTCCTGCAGTCGCAGCGTTGCCCCGCTGGCGTTGCCCAGCTCGGCGATGGCCGGTGGCGACAGCGGGTAGACGAAAGCGTCCCGGATGCCCGCCAGCGCCATCTGGGCACGCTTGGCCAGGGCGGCAGCCGAGTGCTCTGCACCCTGGCGCTCGTTCCAGTCCTTCAGCGTCACGAAGGCGATAGCCGCGTTCTGGCCGTTGCCGCTGAACGAGAAGCCCAGCACGCCAATGGTGTGCTTGACCTCGGGTTGCGCCTTCATGAACTGCTCGATCTTCTGCATGGCATCCAGCGTGCGCTCCTGCGAGGCACCGGGCGGCAGCTGGACATTCACCACGATGTAGCCCTGGTCCTCGTTGGGCAGGAAGCCCGTGGGGATACGCATGAAGAAGAAGGCCGTGACGCCGATGATGACGCCATAGAGCAGCATCCACCAGGCCGAGCGGCGGATGACGCGGGCCATGCTGCTTTCATAGCGCTTGGCCGTGCTGGCAAAGCCACGGTTGAACCAGCCGAAGAAGCCACTCTTGGCATGATGGTGGCCGGCCTCGACCGGCTTCAGGAACGAGCCGCACAGCGCCGGCGTGAGCGACAGCGCCAGGAAGGCCGAGAAGCCGATGGAGGTGGCCATGACCGCCGAGAACTGGCGGTAGATGTTGCCCACCGCGCCGCCGAAGAAGGCCAGCGGGATGAACACCGAGACCAGCACCACGGTCACGCCCACGATGGCGCCCGAGATCTGACCCATGGCCTTGACGGTGGCCTGCCGTGGCGACAGCCCTTCCTCGCTCATGATCCGCTCGACGTTCTCCACCACGATGATGGCGTCGTCCACCACGATGCCGATCACCAGCACCATGCCGAACATCGTGAGCACGTTGATGGACATGCCCAGCGAGAGCAGCACGCCGAAGGTGGCCAGCAGCGCCACCGGCACCACGATGGTGGGAATGAGGGTGTAGCGGATATTCTGAAGGAACAGGAACATCACCAGGAACACCAGCAGGATGGCTTCACCCAGCGAGTCCACCACCTCATCGATGGAGATGTCCACGAAGTCCGAGGTGTCGTAGGGCACCTGCCATTCCATGCCCTGCGGGAAGAACTGCTGCAGCTCCTTCATCTTGGCGTGGACGGCACGGGCGGTGGACAGCGCGTTGCCGGTGTTGGACAGCATCACGCCGATGCCGGTGGCGGGCTTGCCGTTGATGCGGGCGGTGGTGGCATAGCTCTGCCCCCCCAGCTCGATGCGCGCCACGTCCTTCAGGCGCACGGCTGCACCGCTGCTGGTGGTGCGCAGCACGATGTTGCCGAATTCCTCGACCGTGCTGAGCTGACCCTTGACGTTGACGTTGGCCGTGATCGGCGTGCCGCCCGGGTTGGGCAGTGCGCCGGTGGCGCCGGCCGAGACCTGGATGTTCTGACCCTGGATGGCCGAGACCACGTTGGCCGAGGACAGCTTGTAACTGTCCAGCTTGGCCGGGTCGACCCAGATGCGCATGGCGCGCTCGGCACCGAACAGACGGGCCTGGCCCACGCCTTCAATGCGCTGGATCTCGGGCAGGATGTTGCGCGAGGCATAGTCACCCATGCCGATGGTGTCCAGCGACGGATTGCTGGACGACAGCATCACGAAGGTGAGGAAGTTGGAACGGGCCTTCTCGATCTGCACACCCTGCTGGGTGACAGAGCTGGGCAGCCGGGGCGTGGCCCGCGACAGGCGGTTCTGCACGTCCACCTGGGCGAGATCCTCGTGGGTGCCGTTCTCGAAGGTGAGCGTCAGCGTGCCAGTGCCGTCGGCCTGAGCGACCGATTCCATGTACATGAGGCCCGGCGAGCCGTTCATCTCGCGCTCGATGATGCTGAGCACGCTGTCTTCCAGCGTCTGGGCCGAGGCGCCCGGGTAGGTGGTGCTGATCCGGATGGTGGGGGGCGCGACGTTCGGGTACTGCGAGATGGGCAGCTGCGTGATCGAGACGACCCCCAGCACCATCAGGAACAGCGCCACGACCCATGCAAAGACGGGGCGGTAAATGAAGAACTTGGCCATGAAGCGTGCCTCTTACTTGCTGTTGCCGTGCTGGTCGGCACCCTGAGGCTGCTGGCCCTGGGCGCCACCCTGGGCGGCCTGCTGCTGCGAGACCGGCGGCTGGCCCGGTTTCCAGGGCACGGGGATCACCTTGGGCACGCGCAGCATCTCCACCAGCTGGAAGCCGTCGACCATCACCTGGTCACCGGCCTTCAGGCCGCCGACCACCACCCAGTTGGCACCGTTGGCACCGCTGATCTGCACCGGTACCTGCTTGCGGGTGGCGGCGGGCACTTCCTGCGGCTTGCCGTTGGGACCCTGCGGAGGCATCGTCACCGTGCCGGCAGGCTCCAGGATGGTGAGCGTGTCGCCCTGGGCGGTGCGCGTCACGGCCTGCTGGGGCACCAGGATGGCATCGGGGATGGCGGCCTGCTCGAGCACGGCACGCACGTACATGCCCGGCAGCAGGGTGCCGTCCGGGTTGGGCACCTCGGCGCGCAGCGTCACCTGGCCGGTGCTCTCGTCCACCGTCAGGTCGGTGAACAGCAGCGCGCCCTTGTGCGGGTACTCGGTGCCGTCGTCGAACTGGATGCGCACGCTGGCGCTTTCGCCATGACCTTCGGCGGCCTTGAGCTTGCCGCTGGCCAGACCCTGGCGCAGCTTCATCACGGCCGATGCCGGCTGGGTGATGTTCACGTACACCGGGTCGATCTGCTGCACGAGGGCCAGCGGCGTGGCAGCGCCCTGGCCGACCAGTGCACCTTCCGTCACCAGCGCACGGCCGATGCGGCCGCTGATGGGGGAGGTGACCGTGGCGTACGACAGGTTGATCTGGGCCGTCTTCAGGTTGGCACGGGCCACAGCGATGTCGGCCGCCGCCTGGCGCTGGGCCGACACGGCGTTGTCATAGTCCAGCTTGCTGATGGCGTTGGCCTTCATCAGCGGCGTGTAGCGGGCCACCTTCTGGGCAGCCAGCTTCTCGGCCGTCTGGGCGCGCACCAGGGCGGCATGGGCGCTGTTGTAGGCAGCGCGCAGCGGGGCAGGGTCGATCTGGAAGAGCACCTGGCCGGCCTTCACGTCGCTGCCTTCCTTGAAGAGGCGCTTTTCCAGGATGCCGGCGGCTCGCGCACGGATCTCGGCCACGCGCGATGCTTCGACCCGGCCCGGCAGGTTCTGGGACAGGCCGACGGGCGAGACCTGGGCCTGGATCACGCCGACGGGCAGGGCCGGCGGCGTGCCGCCACCAGCTGCCT
>CAUVLK010000267.1:0-4288 GCA_963552635.1 uncultured Lautropia sp.
CAGCCTCAGGCCACGCAGCCTCAGGCCACGCAGCCTCAGGCCACGCAGCCTCAGGCCACGCAGCCTCAGGGGCCGGTGTCTGCGCCGTCGCAGCCTCGCTTCCCGCAGGCGCCGGCCGCGCGACAGCAGGGAACGGTGGCGCAGCCGCAGCAGCCGTATTCGTCCCCAGTGCGGCCTTCGCACGTGGCGCCGGATGCGGGCATGCCGTCGCGGCCAGCCTTCGGGGAGGGGGTGCAGCATCATCGCCGCGCTCGTCATACGGGCCACTTCGGCCCGCGGCCGCAGCATCTGGATCTGGCCAACCCCTCGGCCTGGGGGGCTCCGGAACAGGGAGCGGATCTTCCGCCCACTGTGGGTACCCGCCGGCCGAGCCCGCACCAGGGCATGCCCGGTGAGCCGACCATCGACGATGTGGCTGGTCCGCGCACGTTGCCGATGTTTGCCGACGATGACGATCCCGACAACGGCAAGGATCTGTCGTCGCGGCGCTCCGGCTGGCTCGATACGCGCGATTCCAGTCGTCGCCGCTGATTTCGGGGACATCCGGCAGAGGCCGGGAATCCGGGGGCATGAGAGCCTCTCGGGTTCCCGGCCTTTTTTCTTGCCCGATGACAACCGGTCAATGAAGAGGAGGAGACCGTTGCCGGCCTCCCCCGTTACCACACGCACACAACGATGATTGTCAGGGTCCCGCGCGTGTTTACTGCCTTGTCATGTCAGGAGTTGCTTTCGTGGTGCATCACTCCAGCGGCGGGGGGTTGTTGATCAGTTCCTGGGTCGAGATCGAGCCACCCGGTTCCGGTTTGCCAGCGTCGATGGTCGAGAAGTTGAAGGCTCGCCATTCGTTGCGGACATACTTGGCGCGGGAGACCCCGACACCCGGGAAGTAGTAGGCCGGTGCCGTGGCGGCCACACGCGTGCTCGTCTCGGGGTAGTAGTCGGCGCCCACGTGGATCAGGAACTTCGCACGGGAGCGGTCGTCCGGACGGGCCGGGTTGTCCACCACCAGACGGGCCTGAACCGTGGTCACCAGCGCTTTCAGATCCCAGGCATCGAAGTTGATCGGGCTGCCCCAGCCGTGGAACACGCGGTTGCGGCCGTTGGGCTTGAGCGAACGGGAGCCATCGGCCTCGTAGCGGATGTCGGCACGAGTCGTCTGGTCACCCTGCAGCGATTTCGGGTAGTCCTCGCCCGAGATGGGCTGGTTGATGATGACTTCCCAGCGGTTGGTGGACTTGCGCTTCATGTACAGCTTGATGTTGCGCATCTGCACCCGGGTGTTGGTGGCACCGTTGCCCACACCGTCGAACACCACCAGCCAGGGAATGACGGCGTTCCAGGTGGCGCTGCTCTTGAAGTGGGTGTTGGCGGGTTTCCAGTAGCTCGGGGTGTTGGTGCCACGGGGGATGTTGCCCATGATCACGTAGCCCGGACCCGAGGCCCAGCCGTTGCCCTTGTCCACACCGGCCAGCTCGCCCTCGTTGTACAGCTTCATGTCGTTGACGATTTCCTGCACCGAGTTCACGGTGCCGCCACGGTTCTGCTGGGCGACGGGGGCAGGAGCCGGCGCGGGCGCGGGGTTCGGCCGGGCGACGCTGGCCGAAGCCACCACCTTCACGGCCGGGGCCGAGAAGTTCACGATGTCGCCGGACCGACCCAGCACTTCCTCGGTGTAGACCAGCGACTTGCCGACGTCAGCCGAGGTCGGGACGTATTCCGGACCCCAGCCCTTGTCCTCGCCGTTCACCTTCCAGATGGCGTTGGTCACGTAGCCGTTGGTGTAGGAACCCATCGTGCGCACCAGCCGCTGGCCAACTACCGCGTTAGCAGTACCGATGGAGATGCGGGGCATCGTGCTGGCCGTCGGATAGCCGGGCTTGGCAGCCTGGGTCGGCTGCTGGGGGGCCGTTACCGGGGCGCCGGCCGAAGCCACCACCCGCACGGCGGGGGCCGTGAATTCCTTGACGGTGCCGTCGCTGCCCCGCACTTCTTCGGTGTAGACGATCGACTTGCCGATGTCCTCGCGGCTCGGGGTGTATTCCGGGCCCCAGCCCTTGTCCTGGCCGTTCACGCGCCAGATGGCGTTCATGATGTAGCCGTTCTGGTAGGAGCCCAGTTTGCGTTCCAGCGTCTGGCCCACCACGGCATCGCGCGTGCCGGTGGTCAGCGAGGGTTGGGTGGTGACTTCCAGGCTGTTGGCGGCCACCACGGTCACCGGCGTGCTGTGGAAGGTGGCGCTCTTGCCGTTGGACGGGTTGCGCACCACTTCCGAATAGCTCACCTTCTTGCCGGCATCGGCGGACACCGTGGTGTAGCTCATCAGGGTCGCGCCGCTGATCGGCTGGCCGTCACGCAGCCACTGGCGCGAGGCGGTCTGACCGTTGCGGTAGCTGCCGGCCACGGCGTTCAGGCGCTCGCCAGCCTTGACCTGGGCGTTGCTCGAGATGCGCGGAGCCGTCACCTGGGCGGGGGAGGCGGCATCGACCACCGTCACTTCCGCACTGTAGAAGGTCTTGACCTCGCCGGTACGCGGGTTGCGCACGCGTTCGCCATAGATGATCTTCTGGCCGACGTCGGCTTCCACCGGGGTGTAGCTGGCGGCGTAGCCGTTGCTGATCTCCACGCCGTTGCGCAGACGGAAGCCCTCGAAGGCCACGCCGTTCTGATAGGTACCCGAGACACGGGTGACGGGCACGCCCACCATCAGCGGCTGGTTGGCCGGAGCAAAGCGGGGCGCCACCGTCATCGTGGGGGCCGTGGCCGGAGCAGGCTGCTCGGCGGCCGGGGCAGGACGCGGAGCGGTCACCACAGGCTTGGCAGCCTGGGCGCCGGCGGCCACCACCGTCACTTCGGCACTGTAGACGGTGATCACTTCACCGGTGCGCGGGTTGCGCACGCGTTCGCCATACACCAGCACCTGGCCGATGTCGGCCGCCACCGGGGTATAGGCGGCCTGCTGGCCGTTCTCGACCGGCTTGCCGTTGCGCAGACGGAAGCCCTCGAAGGCCTCGCCACCATCGTATTCACCCGTCACGCGGGTCACGGGCTCACCCACCCGGATCGTGCGGCCAGCGGGGCCGAAGGTCGGTGCCTTGCGGGCGACAGGCGCCGTGGAGCTGACCACCGTCACCGGGGCGCTCTCGGCCCAGATCTCTTCGCGGGTGCGGGGGTTGACGACGCGCTCGCGGTAGATCAGCTGCTTGCCGATATCGGCAGCCGTCGGGGTGTAGGCAGCCTGCTGGCCATTGGCGACTTCCTTGCCGCCGACGTAGAGGCGCTGGCCTTCCACGGGCTCACCGTTGCGATACTGGCCCATCACGCGGGTGACGGGCTTGCCGATACGGATCGTCTCGCCGGCCGGGCCGAAGGACGGGGCCTTCAGGATGGCGGGCATGGTGGCGGTGACCTTGACAGCCTTGGTCACCTTGTCGGCGTGATACTGAGGAACGTGGCCTTCGGCCGGCTGATCCAGGCCAGCGGCCGGTTCATTGGCGGCGTCGATGAAGGTACCCGCCAGGGTTTCCTGCTGCTGGCTGCTCGATGCCGGAGCGCTGCTCTGGCCCTCGCCGCCACTGCCACCGCAGGCGGCCAGCAGGCCGGCGCTCAGGAACAGCGCGGCCAGCGTGCGCGGCTGGGAGGAGAGCATGCCGCTCAGGAGAGGTAAGTCTTCGGCGGGCGGAATCTGGAATTGCTTGTTCATGGTCTGACGTTCATCGTGTGGTTGGTGAACCCGGCAGGTACCTGGGCAACTGCCGTCGTTGTGTGTTTGCATGTGTGCGTCATGCGGGACGTACTCTACGAACGACAGTTTTGGTTGTTAAACAACACGGGACGGACGGTTGCTGCCATGGGACGGGCAGATGGATGAAAAGAAAAGCCACTCTTTGGCAGGCTTTTTTCAACGACTTTGTGGGAAACATCCGCTTGTCGCCGTGACCGGTTTCCTGGGAGAGCGATTCCGCGGCTGAGATGCCCCGGTGGGACGTATCGTGGCCATCCCGCGAATCCATGACGGGATGGGGCGCCCTGCACGTCAGGCAGCGAGGTTGCCGCATGGTCGAAACGGCCCTTGCGGCATGGGTCTCGTGCGCATTCACGGCGGCTTCCGCGCAGGGCATTCCTGTTTTGGCAAGTGAAAAATGGCGCGGCGGCACCTATCGCCTTACAATCGGAGGCTGTTCGTGTCCCGGGGACCCGGGACAGGACACTGCCGGAAAGTCTCCATGTGCATTTCTTCACGGGCGAGAGCATCGCCGCGTGGCAGCATCCGGCCTTTCGACATGGTGCG
>CAUVLK010000268.1:0-4284 GCA_963552635.1 uncultured Lautropia sp.
TCCAGTACTTCCTGGCGTTCCTTCAGGCGGGCATTCTCTTCTTCCTGCCTGGCTAGCTGCTGTTTCAGCCGCTCTTCCTGCTCGGCGCTTTCTGTCTTCAGCCTTTCGGCTAGAGCTGCGCCTTCCTCGGCCAGCTGCCTATAGACACTGCTTTCCTCCTCGGCCTGGGCGTAGGCGGCTTCGGCCTGCCGCGTCATCTCCTGTTCCTGGGCTAGCTGGGCCTGCAGAGCCTCTTCGCGCTGTGCCAGCAAGGCCTGGTGCTGTGCCTGCTGGGTACGGGTCTGTTCCAGCTGCTGGTCCAGGTCCTGAACCTGCTTCTGCAGTTCGCTCAGCTTGCGGCTGGGGTTGTCGGGCGGGATGAAGGGGCCAGGCCGGTAGTCCGGCTGGTTGTCGAAGGTGCGGTGGTACCAAAGCGCCAGCTCCCGGCCGATCTTCAGGACTTCCAGCCCCTCGGTAAAGCCGATGGGCGCGTCAGCCTGGTGGGCGGCCTCGTTGCCTCGCTTGCGTAGCAGATGCAGCATGTCGCGCACCTTCGTGTCCAGCCGCAGCCGGTTTTCCAGCTCGCGCACTAGCGCCAGCTGGCTGTCGAAGGCCGACGGCTGGATGCCCACCTGAATGGCCATGTCCCGGGCCATGTCCTCAGCCAGTAGTCGCATCTTGACTACGCAGGAACGCGGATCAATGGGAAAAACCCGCTCAGCCACGCTGCCCAGCTCTGCCCAGAGCGGGTGAAGCTTGGTCAGAAACGCAAAGTTGCTCGACGGTGTGCTCAACGAAGGTCTCCTTGCGGGGCTGAGTGGGGGTCGGGAGGCAGGGCCTGAGTCACGGGTCTGTGGGCACCTACCCCTGATATCCGACAGGTGTCGGAAATTTTACGGGAGACGGTGTGAAAAATGGCACGGAATACGGGGAGGCGTTTGGGGATGGCCAACGGCCGTCGGGCACGAGAAGTTTTGGCGTTGTGTGATTGCGACGATTTGCTGAGTGCCGGATTGATGGGCAATCGCCGGGCAGAGGATGGATGCTGGAGAGCAGAAGGCAGAAGGCAGAAGGCAGAAGGCAGATGGACATGCCTTTCTCCTATTTGAGGTGTTTTGTACAATATGTACAATTTTCGGTATGAAGAGGATCTCCCATGCGCACCATCACTGCCAGCAAGGCTCGCCAGGGCTTTGCAGAGCTTCTGGAATCCGTCGATCAGGGGCCGGTGGTCATAGAGCGCCAGCGCCGGGGCGTGGCCGTGGTGATGTCGGTGGCTGAATACTGGCGGCTGCGTCAGGTCGACAGTGCCGCACAGGCATGGGCGCCTGCGCAGCCTGAAGCACAGGGCACAAGCCCTGCCGGGCGGCAGGAGGAGGAAGGTTCAGGGGTGGGGGCTGGCTACAGGGTGTCGGAAAAGGCCGCGGCCGGTATGCCCGTGCAACGGGAAGGCAGAAGGAGGCAGATGGGAACGCTGAAGGGGCAGCTGACCATCCCCGAGGACTTCGACCGCTGGCTGGAAGACGAGATCCAGGCGCTTTTTGCCGGCCAGGAGTCTTCCGAGGCCGAGCTTCTGCATTCCGTCGGGAAGGCGAAATGAAAGCGCTCTGCGACACGCATGTCCTGCTGTGGTACCTGGAGGGCAGGCAGGAGATGTTCTCTCCCAGGATCCAGGCCTTTCTGATGGATGAGCGCAATACCCTGTGCTTCAGCGATGCCAGCATCTGGGAACTGGCCATCAAGGCCAGCCTGCGGAAGGACATCTTCCCGCATGATCCACAACGAATCGTGGATGAGCTGCTGGATCAGGGTTTTGAAGAGACGCGCATTCGACTGCGGCACATCGTGGCTGTCCAGCGGTTGCCGTTGCTGCATCGTGATCCGTTTGACCGGCTGTTGATGATGCAGGCAGAAGTCGATCGGATGCTCTTTCTGTCAGCGGACAGTCAGATCATGCAGTACCAGAAAGATTACGTTGTCGATGTTCGGGCGTGATCCGTGTTCAGCCGCCATGATGCAAGGTGTCGGCCAGATCACGCTTCCTCTACTCGTACAGAAACCTGCCATCGTTCATCCACAGGTCAGCCACCACAGGCCACCTTGCTTGCCCCTCAGCACATCAGTAGCCCGCTTCAGCGCGCACTGACAGGAGCGTTCCTGCTGGAATCGATGAACTGCATCACCTCATCGCCCAATCCGCCGCGCAGGCAATCCAGCCGTAGGTCCACGGGCAGCGAGCGCAGCCAGGTGAGCTGGCGCTTGGCCAGCTGGCGGGTGGCGGCCACGCCGGCCTCGAAGAGGGTGTCGGGTGTGCGTTCGCCGTCCAGCATCTGCCACACCTGACGGTAGCCGACAGTGCGCATGGCAGGCAGTTCGGCGTGCAGCTCGGGGCGGGCGTGCAGGCGCTTCACTTCGTCGATGAAGCCGTGCTCCAGCATCTGCGCAAAGCGCTGGGCGATGCGGGCGTGCAGCTGGCTTCGATCGCCCGGCTCCAGGCTGACGATGCGGATGTCGGGGTGGGCCTTGGGCTTCTGGCCGGCGGCGTGCAGGGTGGACAGGGGCTGACCGGTGATCTCGATGATTTCCAGCGCGCGCTGGATGCGCTGGGCGTCAGTGGCGTGCAGGCGCTGGGCGGTGATCGGATCCAGCGTGGCCAGACGCTGGTGCAGGTAGGGCCAGCCGTGCTCGGCCGCTTCGGCATCCAGCCGGGCGCGGATGTCGGGACGGGCGCCCGGCAGGTCGTCCATGGGATGCAGCAGTGTGCGGGCATACAGCATCGTGCCACCGACCAGCAGCGGCAGGCGGCCGCGTGCCTCGATCTCGTCGATCAGTCGCCAGGCATCGGTCGCAAATTCCGCAGCGCTGTAACTCTGCACCGGATCGCGGATATCGATGAGGTGATGAGGTGCCGAATTTCTTTCATCGGCGGTAGGCTTGGCGGTGCCGATGTCCATGTCGCGGTACACCAGCGCAGAGTCCACGCTGATGATCTCCGCCGGCAGGTGTCTTGCCAGTTCCAGCGCCAGCGCGGTCTTGCCGGAGGCAGTGGGGCCCAGCAGCATCAGGGCGCGCATGCTCATTGCCCCCGCATGAACCAGCGGTCCAGCTCTTCCAGCGTCAGCCGGAACCACGTGGGGCGGCCGTGGTTGCAGAAATCCGCGTCGGGCGTGGCTTCCATGTCGCGCAGAAGGGCGTTCATCTCGGGCAGGGTCAGGGCGCGGTTGGCGCGTACCGAACCATGGCACGCCATGGTGGCCAGCAGGCGGTCCAGGCGCTTTTCCAGCGCGTTGTGCTGTGCGGGCGCCTGCCAGGCCGCCAGCACTTCGCGGGCCAGCTTCTCGGGGTTGGCGCGCGACAGCAGGGCAGGCACGCTGGTGACGGTGAGGGTGTCGGGGCCACGCACTTCCAGGTCGATGCCCAGATCACCCAGGGAGTCGGCGTCGTCGGTGACGGTGGCCACGTCCAGTTCGGTGGCCTGGAAGACGGCGGGAATCAGCAGCGGCTGCCGGGCGATCCGGTGGTCGCGGTGGGCTTTCTTCAGGCGCTCCAGCACGATGCGCTCGTGCGCGGCGTGCATGTCCACGATGATCAAACCATCCGCCGTCTGCGACAGAATGTAGATGCCGTGCAGCTGGGCCAGGGCAAAGCCCATGCGGGGCGTGTGGGCCAGCGGAGGCGTGTCCGGCGCAGGGGCCGTGGACGCCGCAGTGCCGGCAGTGCCCGCTGTACCTGTCGAGCTGCCGGCCACCCCGTCTGCCATGGTGCCTGTTGTGGTGGTGGCGGGAGGCTCGCGTCCGGCTGCAGATCCCGCAGCTGCCTCATCATGGCCAGTCCCCGTCACGCCAGGCCAGCCGGAGCGTACCTCGGCGGCATGGGGGGTAGGGGCGGCCAGGGGGTCATCTGCCGATGGCCCTTCCGCACGGCCAACTGGGGATGTGCCCGTGTCGTCCGAGGGGGCCGCACGCAGTTCCACCTGCTGCCAGTCGGGGGCAGGCTGGCGATGCGGCGCGGTGTTCAGGCTGTCGATGCCTGCGGTGCTTTCTGCCCGAGAGGGCTCCCATGGATTTGCGCTGACGGCGTCGTCAGACGCCGCTTGTCTAAGCCTGGTTGTACCGCTGGCCACGTCCTGAGCCGGCCTGCCGTTCGGCGCCTGGAAGGCCAGGCTGGCGCGATTGACTGCCACATCGTGTGTCGGGCCATGGTGGGACGCGCGGGCGCCCGCAGTATCATGGGCCGGCGCGTGGCGGGGCATGGAAAAGCCGCCGGCGCCAGGGCGTCCGCCTGGAGCAGTGGCGGACTGGTGCC
>CAUVLK010000269.1:0-4258 GCA_963552635.1 uncultured Lautropia sp.
GTGCCCAGCACCCAGTAGCCCTCGTGCGCCAGCAGCCAGGCGTGTGCAGCCTGCCCGTTCAGGGAAGGGATCGGCATGGATCACCCGGATCAGGCCACCGGGTCTTCCAGCAGGCTCTCATCCTTGGTCTCGTGGATGCTGATGAGCGCCAGCAGCGACAGCACGCCGTTGAACGCCAGGTAGGCACCGACCCCGATCAGCCCGTAGTGGGCATTCAGCTCGATGGCGACGATGGTGGCCAGCGAGGCGCCGACGATGGCCGCCAGGTTGTAGGCCAGCGAAGAACCCGAGTAGCGCACCTTGGTGGGGAACAGTTCAGGCAGCAGCGCCGCCATGGGACCGAAGGTGCAACCCATCAGCACCATGCCCACCAGCACGAAGGCCAGCACCGAGGTGGGCGTGCCGTTCAGCAGGAACTGCGGCATGAGCAGCCCGAAGGCAATGATGGCCACCGTGACCCAGATGAGCCAGCGGCGGCGTCCGATGCGATCGGCCACGATGCCCGAGAGGCTGGTGAAGATGCCGAAGACCACGGCACCGATCATCAGGAAGCCCGTGAAGGTATTGGCCGGAATGCCCAGGCCCATGGGGTGCCCCGCCGGCGACATCACTGCCGGGCTCTTGGAGAAGACCTGCACGAAGGCTGTCATCACGTAGAACAGCACATAGGTGGCCGTCATGATGAAGGTGCCCTGCACGATGGGCTTCCAGTAATGCAGCACCACTTCCTTCACCGGGGCACTCACCTTCTGGTTGCGATGCTCGGCCTCACGGAAGACATGGCTTTCATGCAGGGTCAGCCGCATGTAGAGGCCCACCGCCACCATCACGATGGAAGCGACGAAAGGAATGCGCCATGCCCATTCCACCAATGCTTCGGGACCAAATGAAGAGCTGACGGCAAAGAAGGCACCGTTGGCCAGCAGCAGTCCCAGGGGGGCGCCCAGTTGAGGGAAGGTGCCAAACCAGGCGCGCTTTCCGTCCGGGGCATTCTCGGTGGCCACCAGTGCGGCGCCTCCCCATTCACCGCCCAGCCCCAGACCCTGTCCGATGCGGAAGATGCACAGCAGCAGCGGCGCCCAGAGGCCAATGCTCTGATAGTTGGGCAGCAGGCCGATGGCAACGGTGGAAAGCCCCATCAGCAGCAGCGAGGCCACCAGCGTCTTCTTGCGGCCGATGCGGTCACCAAAGTGCCCGAACAGCGCCGAACCGATGGGACGCGCCAGGAAGGCCAGCGCCAGCGTGGACAGCGACAGCAGCACCGCCACATGTTCATCGCTCTTGTCGAAGAACTGGGTATTGAAGACCAGCACTGCGGCAGCAGCGTAGATGTAGTAGTCGTAGAACTCGATGGCGGTTCCCACCATCGAGGCAATGGCGACCTTGTAGGGATTGTTTCGGAGATGAGGGACTTCTTGATGACTGTCGTTCATGGTCTGTGCCTGGAGGAATCGCGCCGACTATAGCGAATTCGATATGGACAGTCCATCGCCGACATGCCCCTGCGTTATACCTGTTTTCAGTAGACCATCTCACGGCTGCCGCCAGGCCTCGCCCGTCATCCCGTGCCATCCGGCTTCATCAGAAGCCGTTCTCCGATGGATGCCGGATGAGGCCGCCCACCAGCGAAGCCATGTGCTCCTGCATCCGCATCTGTGCCGCTGCCTGCTGCCGCAGCGATTTCAGCCAGGCCCGCACGCCCTGCTCGGTTGCCAGCCGGGCCTTCAGCGCATCCAGCTGCTGCAGCTGCTGCTTCACCCCGGCACGCACCTCCCGCAGGATCCGGGCAAGATCGCGGGGACGGATGGCCTTCTGGAAGCGATTGAGCGGATAGCGCGCCCGTAGCCACATCTCGCGCTGCTGCAGCTCATGCGCCAGCTCTTCACTCTGCTGCTTCAGCACACGGATGTAGCTGTGCAGCTGTTCTTCACTCAGGCTTGCCAAATCGCCCATGTCCGCCTGGGCCACTTCCCGTTGAAGCTCCAGCAGGTCCACCAGCCGATGAGCGTGGTAGGCCAGCGTGACCCGCTGCATCAGCGCCGTCTTGCGCGCCCGCTCGGCCGGATCCGTCTCCCGGTCCGGATGCAGCACACTGGCCAGATGCCGGAAGACCACCTGCACCGCGTGGCTGGCCTGCTGCTGTGCCATTTCCTCGGCCTGACGTCGCTTCTCGGCAGCCGCCGCACGGCGACGCGCGTTTCTCCGTGCGGCCTTGTCCACCGGATCCGTGGGGGCCCTGCGATCCGGAACACGAGCTGTCGCGGACGCGAAACCATGGGCCCCCTGCGTGGGCATGGGTTTGACGTCTGACTCGGCGCCAGCCGATACCGACGGCGACAACCCGTCACCGGAAGACTCGACATCAAAGGATGGCCAGACGACCTCATCCGGCCAGCCATGCGGCTGGGCCGGATGGGTGACATCCTGATCGCCGGCTTCCCAGTCCTGCTCTTCCAGCTTGCGCAGCACCTGTTCCAGCAATGCACCCGGATCATTCAGGTCGATGTCCTCGTCCCCCAGATCCAACCCCACCTCATCCAGCACCTGTGCCTTGAAATCGGCCTCTTCCTCGGCGTGGATGTCCTGCAGCGACACCCCGCTGTAGTGGTCGAACAGGGCTTCCAGCCGCTGGCACTCGTCTTCGTCCAGCACGCCTTCGGCCAGCACCGTCTCCACCATGTCGCACAGCTCGGATTCGAGCGTGGCCAGGTCCAGCTCGGACAGCCCCTGTCGCGCAGCCAGCGCATCCAGCCGGTCGATGACCTCCACCACGCCAGCCGCCTGCCGGGCCCGGAAGGGGGCAACATGCCGGGCCCAGCCCCGCGCAAAGACCGCCTCCTTCGTCTCCCAAGCCTGCAGCTCGGCACGCTGCCGGTCGATCTTCTTCAGCAGGCTGCTGAAGCGCTTCTGCGCTCGGGACAGCGCCGGGTCAGAAGGCAGATCAAGGGGAATGAACCTGTGCAGTGAAGAGGACATGGCGAAGGATCCGGCGATGCGTGCGTCACGTTGTGGGGCGCGCAGGCATTCAATGGCGTCGAATCATGCCCCATGCTCCCTGACGCCAAGCTCCACGGGTAACGGGGATCGTCGTCCATTTCACCATACCCGGCGTGACGATTCTCCCGATTCTCCGGTGCGGATGGGGGTCAAGCGCGCGCAGCCAGCGTGTCCGAAAGCTGCGGATCGTCGACGGTGCCGAGATCGCCCTGCCTCAGCACGACGTAGGCCTGCAGGATCTCCTCGTGAAAATACTCGGGCAGATGGGCCCAGTCATGCACATCGACCATGATGGGCAGCATGCTGTCGGACAACGCCTGTCTGAGCGTGGATACCGCCCTGATGGGCCGAGACAGGTCCTGCGGGTTGCGCAGCACGATGTCCAGATCGCTGGCCTCATGGGCGCCGCCGGTGACCCGGCTTCCGTAGGCCCAGACGTCCGCCTGGGGCACGTGGGTGCGCAGCAGGCTTTCCAGCATGTCCCGCCAGGCTGGACGCAGGTTTAGCTGGCTGTCTTCAAGGCGCGGCATCGGCAGCCCCGTTGCGATAGAAGTCATACAGCACACCATCAGCCGTCACGCTGGATCCAGGCTTTGTGTCCCTGGAGACAGAAGCGGCATCAGTACTCTCGACAAGAAGGGCCTGCAGATGAAGGATGGCCTGTTCCAAGGTATCGACAGTCCGACGCAGATGGGTCGTGTTCAGGGGCATGACGACTGGGCTTCATGGAAGGTCATGGATCAAGTGTACTTGACCTCCATGCCGCCCCCATGGGGCGGCATCCAGACCGGGCATCACTTCCCGATGCAGAACCGGCTGAAGATGACCCCCAGCAGGTCGTCGGCGGTGACGGCGCCGGTGATGCGGCCCAGGGCCTGATGGGCCAGGCGCAGCTCTTCGGCAAAGAGGTCCAGCGCCTGGTCGCCCAGGGACACATGCTGGCGGGCGTTCTGAAGGTGGGTCAGTGCTTCGGACAGCGCCTGCAGATGGCGCTCGCGGGCGATGAAGACGCCGTCCTGGCCGGGCTGGAAGCCGGCGATGTCCAGAAGCTTGCGGCGGAAGGCTTCGATGCCCTGCCCTGTGCGGGCGGACAGGCGCAATGTCTCGGGAGATGACGATTGCGCGTGAGACGCCCCGTCCAACATCCCGGACGCAAGCTGCCCTCCCCCTTCCACCAGGTCGATCTTGTTGATGACGGTCAGGCGCCGGGCGCTGGCGGGTACGCGAGCCTCAATGGCAGCCTCCAGGCGACTGATGTCGA
>CAUVLK010000270.1:0-4249 GCA_963552635.1 uncultured Lautropia sp.
TCCGGTCTGGTGGCGCTGGCGGTGGTGGCCGGACTGCTGCTCTACGCCCTCAACAGCAATATCGTCTTCTTCTATACCCCCACGCAGGTGGCCAACCACGAGGCCCCCGAGGGACGCACCTTCCGCATTGGCGGGCTGGTCGAACCGGGCAGCCTCAAACGCGAGGGCACGCGGGTGCAGTTCGTGGTCACCGACGGTGACCATCAGATCACCGTAACCTACGTGGGCACGCTGCCCGACCTGTTCCGTGAGGGCAAGGGTGTGGTGGCCCAGGGCCGGCTGGGGGCCGATGGTCTCTTCACCGCCTCGGAAGTGCTGGCCAAGCACGACGAGAACTACATGCCGCCCGAGGCCGCCGAGGCACTGCACAAGGCGGGGCACCCGTCGTCCATCGACACCCTGAAGGCACAGTGAAGCATGATCGCTGAAATCGGACACTACGCCCTGTGGCTGGCACTGGCACTGGCGGTCGTGCAGTTCTGCAGCGGTCTGTGGGGCGCCCACCGGCAGGATGGGCGGCTGATGCAGGTGGCCCACCGCGCCACGCTGCTGCAGGCGGCCATGATGGTGGTGGCCTTCGGCTGTCTGGCCTGGTCATTCGTGCATTTCGATTTCAGCCTGAAGAACGTGGCCAGCAACAGCAACCGCATGCTGCCGCTGCCCTACCGCATTGCCGCCACCTGGGGCTCGCACGAGGGCTCCATGCTGCTGTGGGCACTGATGCTGGGCCTGTGGACAGCGGCCGTGGCCAGCTTCGGCCGCACGCTGGGCACACTGGTGCGCAGCCGAGTGCTGGGCGTGCAGGGCTTCGTGTCCATCGGGTTCCTGCTCTTCCTGCTCACCACCTCCAACCCCTTCGAGCGCAGCCTGCCGGCTCCGCCCGATGGCCGCGACCTGAACCCGCTGCTGCAGGACCCGGGCATGGTGCTGCACCCGCCCCTGCTGTACCTGGGCTATGTGGGCTTCTCGGTGGCCTTCGCCTTTGCCATTGCCGCCATGCTGGGCGGTCGGGTGGATGCGGCCTGGACCCGCTGGGCGCGCCCGTGGACCACGGCGGCCTGGTGCTTCCTCACCCTGGGCATCACGCTGGGCAGCTGGTGGGCCTACTATGAGCTGGGCTGGGGCGGCTGGTGGTTCTGGGATCCAGTCGAGAACGCTTCCTTCATGCCCTGGCTGGTGGGCACGGCGCTGATGCACTCGCTGATCGTCACCGAACTGCGCGGCACCTTCCGCAACTGGACACTGCTGCTGGCCATCGCGGCCTTCAGCCTCAGTCTGGTGGGGACCTTCATCGTGCGCTCGGGCGTCATCACCTCGGTGCACGCCTTTGCCACCGACCCGGCACGGGGCGTGTTCATCCTGAGCTTCCTGGTGGTGGTCATCGGCGGCTCGCTCTTCCTGTATGCCTGGCGTGCGCCCCGGCTGGCACAGGGCAATGCGCCGGCAACGTTCTCGTTCAGCTCGCGCGAGAGCATGCTGCTGGCCAACAACCTGCTGCTGGTGGTGGCCTGCGCCGCCGTCTTCCTGGGCACCATGTACCCGCTGCTGCTGGACACGCTGGAGCTGGGCAAGATCTCGGTGGGGCCCCCCTACTTCGAGGCCGTGTTCGTGCCGCTGATGGCGCCGGCCGTGTTCCTGATGGGCGTGGGCCCGGTGGCCCGCTGGCGCAACGCGCCGGTGCCCGACCTGCTGCGCCGGCTGCGCTGGGCGCTGGGCGTGTCCATCGTCACCACGGTGCTGGTGGCCCTCACTTCCGGCCGCTTCTCGGCCGAGCGACTGGCCAGCCCGGCTGAAGGCGGGGTTGGTGTCGGCGGAGCCGTCCTCTTTGCCATCGGCATGTTCATCGGCATCTGGGCCATTGCCTCGGCGCTGGCACTGCTGCGCGAACGGCTGTGGCCGTCGGGCGAGGCCGCGGCGTCGCGCTCTGCCATGGAGCGTGCCCGCGCGCTGCCGGCCGCCTTCTGGGGCATGCTGGTGGCACATATCGGCGTGGGTGTCTTCATCATCGGCGTGGCCGGCGTGAACACCCTGGAGACCGAGGCCGACGAGGCACTGGCGCCCGGCCAGAGCATGTCGCTGGGCGGCTATGAGTTCCGCCTGCAGGAACTGCGCGAGGTGCCCGGCCCCAACTACCAGGCCGTGCAGGCCAAGGTGGAAGTGAGCCGCGACGGGCGCTTCCACAGCATGCTGCTGCCCGAGAAGCGCGCCTACAGCGGCGCCATGGGCACCACGCAGACCGAGGCCGCCATCGAGACCCGGCTGACCGGTGACGTGTACGTGGCCCTGGGCGAACGTCTGCCCGATGGCCGCTGGACGATGCTGGTGTGGATCAAGCCCTTCGTGGACTGGATCTGGGGAGGCTGCGTGCTGATGGCGCTGGGTGGCTTCATTGCCATGGCTGACCGGCGTTACCGCCGCCGGCGGGCACACGGCCGGCAGGACTGAACAGCTCCCCGGCAATAGGCCGGGCATGGGTCACACCCTGCCCGGCGCTCGCCTTTCCGGCTTCGCTGATGGTTTCTGCCGCAGTTTCTGCCGTGCGGTCCGCAGGCCGTATCATGCCCCTATCCCTTCCCGCATTCCTTCACTGAACGATGAAAAAGAAGCGCGCCAAGGCCAAGAAGAAATCCGGTCTGTTCTCCCTGCGCTACCTGCTGCCGGCAGGCTTCTTCCTGGCGCTGTCGGTCTTTCTGCTGCTGGGACTGAACCGCAACCCCAACGAGATTCCCTCGCCGCTGATCGGCAAGGCCGCTCCCGAGTACGCCCTGCCACGTCTGGCAGACGCACCGGCCTCCATCGGTCGGCGTGGTCTGGCGCCAGGCAACACCAGCTCATCGACCGGCCAGGCCAGCGCCGACGCCAAGGGGGGCAATGACAATCTGGTGAGCTCCCAGGCATTGCGTGGCCAGCCCTACCTGCTGAATGTCTGGGCTTCGTGGTGCATGCCCTGCCTGCAGGAGCATCCGCAGATGGTGGCACTGGCGCAGAGTCACCGCATCCGGATCGTGGGCATGAACTACAAGGACCAGCCGGCCGATGCCCGCCGCTGGCTGGCCCGCAATGGCAATCCCTACGACGAGATCATCGTGGACGCCCAGGGCCGCACGGCCATCGATTTCGGCGTCTACGGCGTACCCGAGACCTTCCTGATCGATGCCGAAGGACGGATCCGCTACAAGCTGACGGGCGCCCTCTCCATCCAGACGCTGCAGGACCAGCTGCTGCCAGCCATCGCCGCACTGGAAAACAACGGCCAGCCGTCGGGCAGCACCAGCCCCCGGCCGAATCCGGCGCCCTGAGCCTGCCCTTCCCGAATCCAGCGTCCTGCAGGAGGAGCCATGCCAGCGCGCCCCACCTGGCGCTCATCCGGCAGCGGCCACCTGCATGACACCTGTCCACAGGTCACCGCATGAACCTTTTGCCTCGTCATCCTGATCGTGCCGCCCCCCACGGGGAAGAAGTCCGTTCTGCCGTTTCTGTCCGCTCTGCCGTCTCTGCCTGCGCGTCCGTTCCTGAAACGCTCGACCGGATGGCGCGGCCGATGACATCCCGGCGGTGGACTGCCTGCCTGGGGCTGGCGGCCGCGCTGACGGTGGGCCCCATGGCGCCCGTGGCAGCCGTCACGCCTGTCCAGGCGGTGCCGGCAGCAACCGGCAATGCCGCCAACGACGGCGGAACGCGCTCGGCGGCTCCGGATGCGGACGCAGCGCAGTCCAGCGTCCCCCATGCCGACGCACAGGCGGAAGCCATCATGCGCACGTCGCGCTTTCGGGGGCTGGCGGCCGAGCTGCGCTGCCTGGTGTGCCAGAACCAGACCCTGCTGGACTCCCACGCCGATCTGGCCAAGGACCTGCGGATGGAGGTGGTGCGCCTGATCCAGGAAGGTCGTGATGACGCCGAGGTCAAGCGCTACCTGGTGGATCGCTATGGCGAGTTCGTGCTGTACCGGCCCACCTGGTCATGGCGCAACGGCATTCTCTGGCTGGGGCCGCTGGTGTTGCTGGCCGTGGCCGGTGCCGTCATCTGGCGGCTGACGCACAAGCGCAAGCCGCAGGAAGACGAGCTCGACGACGCCGATGACACGGACGATGACGACAACGACGGGGATGACGAGACGCCGCCGCTGTCCACCGAGGACGCCATGAAGCAGGTGGACGCCCTGCTGGCCCGGTCAGCCGAGGAGCCTACCGCTCCCACCCACCAGAGCAGCCGCAAGACGGACGGCTGAGCACACTGACTGCAAGGCAGG
>CAUVLK010000271.1:0-4234 GCA_963552635.1 uncultured Lautropia sp.
TAGCTGCCTGCGCCCGCAGCGACGTTACCCATGCCCGCAGGAACATTGCCTTGCCCGCCCCCGTGCGGGGCAGGGGGCTGAACGCCATGCGACATGGAGCCCGGGTGACTGGGACCCGAGCTGGCAAATGAAGAGGGTCCCGCGTGCGTGGCCGCGCCTGCCCCAGCCCCCGCCACGGGCGCAGCCGAAGCCGCGCGCGGCGCGACCCCGATCTCCACCCGCATGGCCGGGTCGATCACGTCGCGCAGCACTTCCTGAATGAGGTTCTGGTACTGATTGCGCACGATGTCCGCCTTGATCTGGGTGGCAGCACCCAGCCGGATCAGACAGTCGTCAGCGCTGAATTCCAGGAAGGCAAGCGGTTTTATCCACGTCTTGTAGGCCTGTTCGGGCATGCGTGCCGCGATGGCGGCACTGCACGCGTCCCATTGTTCCTGCATGGCGGTCGAAGGCTCCGCGCCAGCCTGGGGGAAGGCCAGCGGCTATTTCTTGTAATTTGAGAAAATCGAATCAGTTCATGAATCTTGCATGAAATTTCATGCAAGATAGACAATCTTGTCCACTTCGTGCCGACAGGGAAATCCGGGACTCAACATGATCCCGCTGCGCGGAAACAGTTGTCTGCTCCTCGGAAAGGCCGCTCGAAGAAGGGCGTTCATTCTAACTTATCCACAGGTTGTCCGCAGCTATCCACAAGCTTGTCCCCGGACACTGATCGTGCCTGTCCCGGCGCGGCCCGGTCGCACGGCGTGCCGGCGCCTGGCACCCTCCGAGGCAGCCCGCCAGCGTGGATCGGGGCGCCCCGGATCGCAGAAATCATTGACAAACCCCTCGTTTTACCTATCCAATAGCGGGTTTCTGGAAAATCGCCTGCGGCCTTCGCAAGCCCGTGATCCGCCGCGGCTCTTTTGGTAGCCATCATGAAGCGCACCTATCAACCCTCCGTCTGCCGTCGTAAAAGAACTCATGGCTTCCTGGTTCGCCAGAAAAGCCGGGGTGGTCGTGCCGTGCTGCGCGCCCGCCGTGCCAAGGGCCGCAAGCGCCTGGCCGTCTGATTCCTCACGACGTTCATTGCTGATCAGTCCCGGCCCCGACCCTTTCTGGCTCGGGGTAGAGGGCCTGTCATGACACTTCCGCAAAGCCGGCCACCCGCGGGCCCGGCATCCGCAGGAAGCCCGTCCCGGGAGCCCGGGACTGCTTCCCCGCAGGCGCGCAAAGGCCCTCGTGGCCGATCCGGTCCGCCTCCCGTTCGTGTCTCCGGACACTTCTTTGAGCTGACCGGTGTCCTGCCGCGTCCATCCGGTGGCACATCGACCCCGCCGGCCAACCTGGTCGTCCCATCATCCCGGGTTGTCCAGCCTGCCATCCCCGTGACCCCTTCGGCATCCGATGCCCTGGATTGCCTTCAGATCAGTGTTCCCAAGCGCCTGGTGCGCGCGGCCGTCCGACGCAACACCGTCAAGCGCGTCGCTCGCGAAGCCTGGCGCTCGGCCCCTGTCGAGCTGCTGGACTGCGGACGCAGCTGGCGGCTGCGGCTGAAGGCGCACCCCATGGGGTCGTTGGCCGCGAAGAGTCAGCATGCCCGAGCCCAGATGCGTGCTCAGGCCCGGCGACAGCCGGGTGCAGCCGGATCGGGCGTTCCGGAGCCTCCTGGCTTTGCGGTCATCAAGCGGCAACTGCGTGCAGAACTCGACCGATTGCTTGCCGATGCGGCCGAGCGTCTGAATCGCCGACCTTCCGGGCGCAGCACGCGGACCGATGCGGCAGGGGCGCTACCGCAGGCTTCCTCGTCGGGCATCGCCTCATGAGTGCCTCGCAGTCCGGCAACGCCGATGCTCAGCCGTCCGTGGCCCGGCGTCCGCTCGTGCGGGCGCTCACGGCCGTGGTGAAGGGCTACCAGCGCGGATTCAGCAGTGTCTTCCCGCCCAGCTGTCGCTACTGGCCCAGCTGCTCGGAATACGCCATAGAAGCCCTGCAGCTGCATGGCGTGGCAAAGGGCAGCTGGCTCACGCTCAGGCGCCTGTGCCGGTGTCACCCCTGGGGCGGACATGGGGTGGATCCCGTGCCCCTGCCTGCCCCCTCGCCCGGTGATTCGAAGGCCGCACGCCATCGAACTTCCTGACGATTCACGTTTTTTTAGATCCTGATCCGGTTTCGATCAAGATCAGGCCAGCATCCAGGCGCAAGCTCGGGTATTCTTGGCGCCACCTCATCCAACAGCAGAACCTGTCCCCCACGATGCAGCAGAGCCACAAGACCGTTCTCTGGGTAGTTTTCATCCTCTCGCTATTGTTCCTCTGGAACAACTGGCAGCAGTACAACGGCCAGCCCGCCATGTTCGGCGGCAATCAGCAGCAGGCCCAGACGGCACAGCAGAACACCGCGTCCGCTCCGAAAGACGGTGCGGACACCAGCATTCCGGGTGCCCCCAGCCAGGCGGGCAATGACGCCCCGGCCAGCGTGCCCGCCGACCAGGCCGAGCAGGCCAAGGCCGGTCAGACCATCACGCTGAAGAACGACGTCATCGAGCTGGGCATCGACACCGTTGGTGGCCAGGTCGTCAGCAGCAAGCTGCTCAAGCACATCCACGACACCCGTCACCCCGACAGCGGCAACCTGGTCATCCAGTCCGACCGCAAGGGCAGCTTCTTCGTGGGCCAGACCGGCCTGGTGGGCGTGAAGGACGCACCCAACCACACCACGCCCATGACCGTGGTGCGCACCATCGAGACCAACGGACAGGTCACGGGTGTCGTGCTGGCCGCCGAAGGTGGTGGCCTGCGCATCGAGCGAACCTACCAGCTCAGCCCCGGCTCCTATGAGATCAAGGTCGACAACCGCGTCACCAACATCGGTGAGCAGCCGCTGTCGCCGTCGCTGTACCTGCAGCTGACCCGTGACACCCACGAGGCCCCGGGCCAGTCCGGCTACTACAAGACCTACGTTGGTCCGGCCATCTACACCGACGCCGACAAGTTCCAGAAAGTCTCGTTCGACGACATCGAGAAAGGCAAGGCCAAGCACTCCGGCCGCGCCAACGATGGCTGGGTCGGCATCATCCAGCACTACTTCGTCTCGGCCTGGGTGCCCAAGCAGGGCCAGCCGCGCGAGTACTACACGCGCCGCGTCGGTCCCAGCACGTATTCGGCAGGTGCCTACGAGCAGCTGGGCCAGATCTCGGCCGGCCAGAGTGTCGATGCTTCCGAGACCCTGTTCATCGGTCCCCAGGACCAGAACGTGCTGGCCAAGGTCGCCCCGGGTCTGGACCTGGTGGTCGACTATGGCTGGCTCACCGCCATTGCCAAGCCGCTCTTCTGGCTGCTGACCTTCCTGCACGGCATCGTCGGCAACTGGGGCTGGGCCATCGTGGCGCTCACCATCCTGGTCAAGCTGGCCTTCTTCCCGCTGCAGGCCGCCAGCTACCGTTCCATGGCCAAGATGCGCAAGGTCCAGCCGCGCCTCAACGCCATCCGCGAACGCTATGGCGATGACCGCATGAAGCTCAATCAGGCCATGATGGAGCTGTACAAGACCGAGAAGATCAACCCGCTGGGCGGCTGCCTGCCCATCCTGGTGCAGATCCCCGTCTTCATCGCGCTGTACTGGGTGCTGCTGGCCTCGGTCGAGATCCGCAACGCCCCGTGGATCGGCTGGATCCATGACTTGTCCAGCCCCGATCCGCTCTACATCCTGCCCATCCTGATGGCGGGCACGATGTTCCTGCAGACGCACCTCAATCCCAAGCCGGCGGATCCCGTTCAGGCCAAGATGATGACCTTCATGCCGCTCATCTTCTCGCTCATGTTCTTCTTCTTCCCGTCGGGCCTGGTGCTGTACTGGGTGGTGAGCAACATCTTCTCCATCGCCCAGCAGTGGGTCATCACCCGCCAGATCGAAGGCAAGCCCATCTTCGGCCGGGCCGCCTGATCAACAGCTCCATGTTTCACCCCCTGGCCTGGACCCCCGTTCAGGCCATTTTTTTTGGATAGACGCCGTGCAGGACAAACGCCCCATCTGCGCCATTGCCACCGCCCCTGGCCAGGGCGCCATCGGTGTCGTGCGCGTCTCGGCGCCCGAGCCGGACATCATCACCGCCCTGGCCGCCGACATCCTCGGCCCCGAGCGCTGTCTCGTCGCCCGCAAGGCCGCCTATGGCCCCTTCCTGGCGGCCGATGCCCAGCCCATCGACTACGGCCTGGCGCTCTGGTTCCCTGCTCCCCATTCCTACACCGGC